>NZ_JAUSCC010000151.1 GCF_030651745.1 Methylophaga sp. | reverse complement strand
CAGGCTGCTTTATTGGAAGAATTTATTGCCGAGCGCGGGCAGGATTAGTTGGGAGCAAACAATGAGTAACATTATCGATCAGCTTAACGCTGAACAATTGAGAAGCGATATTCCGGATTTTTCTGCCGGTGACACAATTGTGGTCAAGGTTCGTATTAAAGAAGGTGAGCGTGAGCGTGAACAGGCTTTTGAAGGCATCGTTATCGCAAAACGTAACCGTGGTTTGCATTCAGCTTTCACTGTTCGCAAAATCTCTAACGGTGTTGGTGTAGAGCGTGTTTTTCAAGCGCACAGCCCAACTATCGCCAGTGTAGAATTGAAACGTCGTGGTGATGTTCGCCGTGCGAAACTTTACTACCTGCGTGATTTGACTGGTAAAGCTGCACGTATTAAAGAAAAATTGTAATTTCTGCGGGTCGTCAGATCCGTTGAATTATAAAAGGGACAAAGTTGACTTCAGCTTTGTCCCTTTTTTGTGGCTCGAAATTAGTCATCAAAATATGGACAAGCTGAAGCAATCAAATGACAAAGCCTAGCGATCTACAACTAAGTCATCTGCAAAGTTTTCTAGATTCTTTATGGCTTGAATCAGGGCTGAGTGATAATACCGTAACGGCTTATCAACATGATTTGGTGGCGTTTGCCAGTTGGTTACAGCCATTTGATGTGACGTTAACCAATGCCGAACGTGAGCATATCCAGCGTTATCTGCAGCAGCGAATGCGAGATGGAAAAAAAGTTCGCAGTGATGCCCGTCTATTATCCAGTCTGCGTCGTTTTTATCGTTATTTATGTCGTGAAGGGATCCGCGATTCGGATCCTACAGCAATGTTGGAATCGCCAAGATTAGGCAAATCCTTGCCGGGAAGTCTATCGGAAGAAGATGTCATTAACCTGCTGACACAACCGGACACTGAAAGCGCACTGGGTATGAGGGACCGTACCATGCTGGAGGTATTGTATGCCACAGGGCTGCGAGTTTCTGAGCTAGTCGCCTTAACCTTTGAACAGCTCAATATGCGACAGGGACTGATTCGTTGTATTGGTAAAGGTAATAAAGAAAGATTGGTCCCATTGGGTGAAACGGCATTGGACTGGTTGCAATTGTATTTGCTGGAAAGTCGACCTCAGTTACTGCAAGGCCAGGTCACCGATGATCTGTTCCCAACGCGCCGTGGAAGCTCAATGACCCGTCAGGCTTTCTGGTACATCATCAAACGTTATGCCAAATTGGCACATATCGATAAACCGCTGTCACCGCATACATTACGTCACGCTTTTGCCACACATTTGTTAAATCATGGTGCTGATTTACGGGTGGTTCAGCTGTTACTGGGACATGCTGATTTATCGACAACACAAATTTATACCCATGTTGCAAAAGCTCGGTTGCAGCAAATGCATCATCTGCACCATCCACGGGGATAAGTTTTCGTATCAATGTAACGTCAATGTTAAACTTGCCGGTTAAAATTAATTAGATTGGGAGAAGCCAAATGCCCTCATTTGATATTGTTTCTGAAGTCGATAAGCATGAACTGACCAATGCAGTGGATCAGACAAACCGTGAATTGGATAACCGCTTTGATTTTCGCGGAACCGAAGCCAAGGTCGATCAGTCTGACAAAACGCTGACCATGTTTGCCAACAGTGATTTCCAGTTAGATCAGTTGCTCGATATTCTCAGGATGAAACTGGTGAAGCGCGGTATTGATATCAGCTGCCTTGAGCTTAAAGATCCAGTCGGCTATGGCAAGATGCGTAAACAGGATGTGATTGTCCGTGAAGGTATCGAAAAAGACTTGTCACGTACCATCGTGAAACTCATCAAAGAGAGCAAAATCAAAGTGCAAGCGGCCGTTCAGGGAGATAGTGTTCGAGTTACCGGCAAAAAACGCGATGATCTGCAACAGGTAATGGCGCTACTGAAAAGCCATGATTCTATTGATATGCCACTGCAATTTAACAACTTTCGAGATTAAGAGACTTATTAATAATGAAATTAAGCCGACTGGCATGGTTGCCATTACTGTTTTGCATGAGTTTTGCTCATGCCGATGAAATGGCAAAACTTAAAGCTGAACTCAAAAAACAATTACCCGATATGCAATTGCAATCGTTAGAACCAGTTGGTGATACCGGCTTGTATGAGGGAATTATTGATAATCGCATTTATTATTTTACTGCCGATGGTAAATATTTATTGCAAGGTGATTTGTTGGCGCTTGAGTCACGCGAGAACATCACCGAAACTCGGCGTATGGAAATGAAAAAAGCCATATTGGATGATTTGGACGAAGCAAGTTTGATTACCTTTGCCGCGAAAAAACCGGATTATACGGTAACCATTTTTACCGATATTGATTGTGGTTACTGTCGTGAATTACATCGCCAGGTAAAAGACTACAACGATTTGGGGATCAGCATTCGATATATGGCCTATCCACGGGCAGGGGCGGAGTCAGAGTCTGCCAATAAACTAATAGAAGTCTGGTGCGCTAAAGATCAACAGAAAGCGATGACCGATGCCAAAGCACAGCGAGAAGTGAAAAAAACCTCTTTATGTGAAAACAACCCAGTCGCTGAGCATTTCGAAATCGGCAGCAAATTGGGAGTGCGTGGTACGCCGGCTATTTTTCTGGAAGATGGACAGATGTTACCGGGCTATGTGCCACCCAAAAAACTACGTGAGATTCTGGATGAGTATCTCGGCTCAAGTAAATGAGAGCTGAGTTTCACCCTCAGGCAAGCGTGTATCGAACAAGCGTATTTTCTCAGCGGTAATTTCGATATAACTGGGTTCAGAGTGCCAGTCACCTAAGACGATTCGATAGTTTGGAATGTTTTGCACAGATCCCAGCTGGTGAATCGCCGGACGGTGAGTATGACCATGCAGTAACAAATGAACGTTATGCTGATTCATTACCTGTCGAACAGCAGCTGGATTAACATCCATGATCTGAGCCTGTTTATATTGCTTTTGCTGTTTACTTTTAGCTTTGATTTTATCTGAAATACGTTGCCGAATTGTCAGCGGCATGGCCAGAAACAGTTTTTGCAGCCAGCGTTTACGAACCACTTTACGATATCGCTGATAACTCACATCATCCGTACACAAACTATCACCGTGCATCAACAATATAGAATGGCCGTAAATATCTACCAGCACAGGATCTTCCATTAAAGAGCCGCCAACCAGTCTGGCAAAGTCGTGGCCTAACATAAAGTCACGATTACCGACCATCAGATAAATACGGGCACCATTGCGTTGCTGATCCTGTAATGCGTGGATAAATGGCTCAAATTCCCCAGGAATTAAATCATCACCCAGCCAGGTATTAAAAATATCGCCCAGTATATAAAAAGCATCGACATCAACCTGACTTGCAACAAAGTCGGTAGCCAGCCGGATAAGCTCCGGCTGGTCAGGACTAAGATGCAGGTCTGAGATAAACAGGGTTTTCATCAGTTTTAGCAGGATGAACTATTCGACCACAATCGCTTTTTCAATTACAACTGCTTCTGCAGGAACATCCTGATGACCCCCACGCATAGTGGTGTTCACTTTGCGAATCGCATCAACTACATCCATACCTTCAATCACTTCCCCAAACACGGCATAACCCCAATCCTGCATGGTTTTACCCCGATAATTTAAAAAGTCGTTATCTTTAGTATTGATAAAAAACTGGGCAGTTGCTGAATGCGGATCGCCGGTACGAGCCATAGCAATACTACCGAGTTTATTACTCAAACCGTTATCCGCTTCATTCTGGATAGGCGCTTCGGTTTTTTTCTGCTGGAAGGATTCATCAAATCCACCACCCTGAATCATGAAGTTTTCAATGACACGGTGAAAGATAGTGCCGTCATAAAAACCAGCTTCAACATATTGAATAAAGTTTTTGACAGTTTCAGGTGCTTTATCAGCATTCAGCGCGATAACAATATCGCCGTGATTGGTAGTGAGCTTCACTTTGGGTTGCGAGCTGCCGCCTTCCGCATGTGCTGCCAGAGAAAACGAAGCAATAAACAAAGGCGCCAGATGGCGATAGAGTATTTTCATGGTGGCTTAATTCCAAAATTGCAAAAAACCATCATGATAGTGCATCAGAGGGATTCAGGTGAACTCGAAACAGTTTTTCTGAGGCAACATAACGAAACAGCGCTGTTACCCGACGCTGCTGACAGCGTATAATGCGCGTTCACATTTAACTGTAAACATTCAATATGTCTGAATCTGCTGTCAATCATAATTTTATACGCCCTATTATTCAGGAAGATATTAACGCTGGCAGGGTTGCCGAAAAAGTAGTGACTCGCTTTCCTCCCGAGCCCAATGGTTTTTTACATATTGGACATGCCAAATCCATCTGCCTGAACTTTGGTTTGGCTGAGGAGTTCGGCGGTGAGTGCAATCTGCGTTTTGATGACACTAATCCAGCCAAAGAAGAGCTGGAATACATTGAAGCCATTATGGAAGATGTTCAGTGGCTGGGTTTTCAATGGGCCGGTGAGGTGCGTTATGCGTCAAGCTATTTCGAGCAGTTCTACGATTGGGCCATTCACCTTATCAAGCAAGGCAAAGCCTATGTCTGTGATCTAACCGCCGAACAAGCCAGTGAGTATCGGGGTTGGGCGACCAAGCCGGGTAAAGAATCTCCATTTCGTAATCGCAGCGTAGAAGAAAACCTGGCTTTGTTTGAAAAAATGAAGCAAGGCGATTTTGCTGAAGGTTTTTGTGTTTTGCGCGCGAAAATCGATATGGCTTCGCCGAATATGAACCTGCGTGATCCTATTCTCTATCGCATTCGTAAGCAGTCGCATCACCAAACGGGTGATAAATGGTGTATTTACCCCAGCTATGATTTTGCTCATGGACAGGGCGATGCGATTGAAGGCGTTACCCACAGTATTTGCACGCTGGAATTTCAGGACCACCGTCCTTTGTATGAGTGGTTTCTTGAAAACCTGCCTGTGCCCACGCAGCCAAAGCAGTATGAGTTTGGTCGACTCAATATTAATTATACGGTGACCAGTAAGCGCAACTTAAAACAACTGGTCGATGAACATATTGTTACCGGCTGGAATGATCCCAGAATGCCAACGATTTCAGGGATGAGAAGACGCGGTTATACCGCTGCTGCATTACGTGCTTTTTGTGACGGTCTGGCTGTAGCTAAAACAGACGGTATTGTGGATATTGCCCAGCTGGAATTTGAAATCCGCAAAGATTTGAATGAAAACGCAGCGCGTGCCATGTGTGTGCTGAATCCTTTGAAAGTCAGCATCACCAACGGCCCTGATAATACTGAATGGCTGGAAGTTGCCAATCACCCGCAACAGGAAGCTATGGGCCATCGCTCATTGCCATTCACTAAAGAGATTTTTATTGATGCCTCCGACTTTACTGAAGACACCAGTCTGAGCCGGAAAAAGTTCAAGCGTTTGGTAATTGGCGATTATGTGCGTCTGCGCGGGGCGTATGTCATTAAGGCTGAGGATGTCATCAAGAATGACAACGGTGACATCATTGAAGTGATTGCCTCGTTAGTGCCTGATACGGTTGGCCAGAATCCACCAGCTGACATAAAACCACGGGGAGTTATTCACTGGGTTTCAGCCACGGAAGGCAAACAAGTCGAATTGCGCTTATACGACAGATTGTTTTTGGCGGAAGCTCCGGGAAAAGCAACGGGTAACTATCTTGATGACGTAAACCCGGATTCGTTAAAGGTCATTCAGGCGATTGCAGAACCGGCTATTGTGAATTGTGAACCCGAAACTGTTTTCCAGTTTGAACGAGAAGGCTATTTTGTCAGTGATCGTTATGATCATAGTGCGGATATGCCGGTATTCAATCTGACCATTGGTCTAAAAGAAACTTCAGATAAATAAAAAATGTTAAAACTTTACAACACCTTATCCAGGCAGAAAGAAGTCTTTAAACCCATCGAACCCGGCAAAGTTAAAATGTATGTCTGCGGTATGACGGTATACGATCTCTGTCATGTTGGTCATGCTCGGGTAATGGTGGTGTTTGATGTGGTGACGCGTTATCTGCGGGCCAGTGGTTATGATGTGACCTATATCCGCAATATTACGGATATCGATGACAAAATCATCAAACGCGCTATGGAAAATGGCGAATCTATTCAGGCGTTAACCGATCGTTATATTGATGAAATGCATGCTGATGCCGATGCATTAGGTGTTTTGCGGCCTGATCTTGAGCCAAGAGCTACAGAAGCCGTTGATGCCATGCAACAGATGGTGCAGACCCTGATTGATAAAGGTCTGGCCTATGTGGCTGACAATGGTGATGTTTACTACGATGTCAGCGAATTTGAAGGTTACGGCAAATTATCGGGCAGACATATTGACGACTTGCGTGCCGGTGAGCGTGTGGCCGTCAATGAGGCAAAAACCGATCCACTGGATTTTGTGCTTTGGAAAGCGGCAAAACCGGAAGAACCTTCCTGGGAATCGCCCTGGGGACCGGGTCGTCCCGGTTGGCATATTGAATGTTCCGCGATGTCCGCAGATAGCCTGGGCCATCATTTTGATATTCATGGTGGCGGGCAGGACTTGCAATTCCCGCATCATGAAAATGAAATCGCTCAATCCGAAGGGGCGCATGGCTGCCAGTATGTGAATTACTGGATGCATAATGGCTTTGTGCGGATTGATGACGAAAAAATGTCCAAGTCGCTGGGTAACTTCTTTACTGTGCGTGAAGTATTAGCCAAATATCCGGCAGAAGCTGTGCGGTATTTTATTCTGATGAGTCATTACCGCAGTCCATTGAACTATGCGGAAGATCAGCTGGAGCAAGCGAAAACTGCATTAACGCGCTTTTATCATTCGCTGCGTGATATCACCCCTCAAAAAGTGACATGGCAGGATGATGCTGAGTTTGCGCCACGTTTTGCTGAAGCCATGGATGATGACTTTAATACGGCTCTGGCATTATCGGTATTGGCAGATGTGCGTCAGGCACTCAACAAAGCTCGCGAAGAAAATGACCAGCAAAAATCAGCTTATCTGGCTGGTTTATTATTGGCATTTGGTGATGTACTTGGTTTATTTCAGCAATCCGCAGAAGACTTCCTTACCGGTGGTCAGCAGGATGAATCGGGCAAAATCGAACAGCTGATTGTTGAACGTAATGCTGCCCGTGCCGCAAAAGACTGGGCTCGCGCAGATCAAGTACGTGATCAACTAACGGCAATGGGAATTGTGTTGGAAGATGCTGCAGGTAAAACCAGCTGGCGTAAAATTTAAAGTTCGTAGTAGACCACCTGCTGATAGTAGCTGAGACAATTAAATTTTTCCGGGTAGTGCTTGATCTAAGTCAACGACAGCTTTGCTAATCTGCTTTTTGGGTATACAAAGCGTTTTAGTCTGGGCATGATCGAATTCAATCTAATGGATCGATTATGCCCCAAGATAAAACGTATCTACTTACTATCAACGGTGGTTCATCCAGTATCAAATTTACGTTGTATAACGTAACCGAATCGCTCGTTCCCGTTCTATCCGGCAAACTCACAGGTCTGGGATTGCCAACAGCCAGTCTGCGCGTCAAAAATCCAATTCAAGCAGAAGAATCAGCATTTGATGTCAAAGCCGATAATTATCGGCAAGCGGTGACGGTATTGGTTGAATGGTTTCAGGATAATCTTGATATCAGCTCGGTTAATGCTATCGGACATCGAATTGTTCATGGCGGTCATCTTTACAAAAAACCTCAGTGGGTTACTCAAGATTTACTCAATCATCTATCCGCAATCACGCCTCTTGATCCACAGCATTTACCCGGTGAAATTCAGTTAATCGAAGCATTTGGGCAGCAGTTCCCAAAGTTAAAGCAAATGGTTTGTTTCGATACCGAGTTTCATCAGAACCTGCCAGTGGTGGCCAAATTATTGCCCATCCCTCGTTTTTATTACGAGAAGGGAATATACCGTTACGGTTTTCATGGTTTGTCTTATCGATACCTGATGCAGATATTACATCAGCACATTGGCGAAAAAGTTCTGCAGGACAAGATCGTCCTGGCGCATCTGGGTAATGGTGCCAGTATGGCAGCCGTCATAAATGGGCAATCTATTGATACCACAATGGCGATGACACCAGCGGCAGGATTGGTGATGGGCAGTCGCAGTGGTGATCTGGATCCAGGATTATTTGGCCTGCTTAACCGAAGTGAAGGCATGACTGGCGATCAGTTTGAAACAATGATTAACCAGCAATCTGGGTTGCTGGGCATTTCAACCATCACCAGTGATATGCAGCAGTTATTGGAAAAATGTTCAGAAGATTCGCATGCCAGGGATGCTGTTGATGTGTTTTGTTATCAGGCGAGAAAACAGATTGGTGCTTATGCTGCGGCGTTAGGCGGTTTGGATACGCTGGTTTTTTCTGGAGGTATAGGCGAGAACGTAGCGGAAATTCGGGCACTGATTTGTCAAGACTTGGCATTTATCGGCATTGAATTGGATAACGAATTGAATCAGCAAAATGCTCTGCGTATTTCAACACCGCAAAGCAGGGTAACTGTTTGGGTGATCCCGACCAATGAAGAATTAATGATTGCACAATCCATGTGTGATCAGTTGAACCTGAATCATCAAGGGGAAAAGTAACCATGACATCTGAAACATCAAAGACATTACAGCCACTCGATCAGGGTTTATTGGATAAGATGCATGCCTATTGGCGCGCGGCAAATTATTTGTCTGTAGGGCAAATCTATCTTTATGACAATCCATTATTAAAACAACCATTACACGCGAGTCATATTAAACCTAGATTATTGGGACACTGGGGCACCACCCCCGGGCTCAACTTTGTCTATGTGCATCTCAATCGGGTCATCAAGCAACATGATCTGAATGTGATTTATATTGCCGGTCCGGGGCACGGCGGTCCGGCATTGGTGGCCAATACCTATCTGGAAGGCAGCTACAGTGAAACCTATCCGGAAATTTCCCAAGACGAAGCCGGAATGAAACGTTTATTTAAACAGTTTTCGTTTCCGGGTGGTGTGCCAAGCCATGTTGCACCCGAAACACCAGGCTCGATTCATGAGGGTGGTGAACTCGGTTATGCCTTATCACATGCCTATGGTGCTGCATTTGATAATCCTGATTTGATTGTGGCTTGTGTGATCGGGGATGGTGAAGCAGAAACGGGGGCTCTGGCAACCAGCTGGCATTCCAATAAATTTTTGAACCCTGAGCATGATGGTGCGGTATTGCCAATTTTACATCTCAATGGCTACAAAATCGCCAGCCCGACTGTGCTGGCGCGGATCCCTAATGATGAACTTGAAGCGTTATTTTATGGCTATGGTTATACGCCGTATTTTGTTGAAGGCGATGATCCGCAGCAAATGCACCAGTTAATGGCTGCTACATTGGATAAAGCCATGGAACAAATCCGGCATATTCAAACTGATGCACGGGAGCATGGTGTGCATCTGCGGCCGCGTTGGCCAATGATTATTCTGCGCTCACCAAAAGGCTGGACAGGTCCGAAAGAGGTGGATGGCAAAAAAACCGAAGGGACTTTCCGTTCCCATCAGGTGCCAATGGGCGATATGGATCAGGAAGGCCATGTCGAGATCCTCAATAAATGGCTGCAAAGCTATCGACCGGAAGAACTGTTTGACCAAGGCGGTAAGCTTATTCCTGAATTAGCAGAACTAGCACCCTCTGGCACACGTCGCATGGGAGCGAATCCACATGCTAATGGTGGACAGTTATTGCAGGATTTAGTGTTGCCTGATTTTCGCGACTATGCTGTGGAAGTCAAAAATCCCGGAGGAACAAAAGGCGAAGCTACCCGGGTAATGGGTAAATTCCTACGCGATGTGATGCAGCAGAATCTTCCGAATAACAACTTTCGTTTATTCAGTCCCGATGAAAATAACTCCAATCGCTGGCAGGATGTTTTGGATGTGACTGGCAGAACCTGGATGGGCGAGATGATCCCAGGCGATGACAAGCTGTCTAAGGATGGCAGAGTGATGGAAATGCTCAGTGAACATCAGTGTCAGGGCTGGCTGGAAGGCTATTTATTAACCGGTCGACATGGTTTTTTCTCCTGCTACGAAGCGTTTATTCATATTATCGATTCTATGTTTAACCAACATGCCAAGTGGTTGAAAATCTGTAATCAGATTCCTTGGCGTAAACCCATAGCGTCGCTGAATTATCTATTGTCATCGCATGTCTGGCGTCAGGATCACAACGGTTTTTCGCATCAGGATCCTGGTTTTATCGATCATGTGGTGAATAAAAAAGCTGAAGTAGTTCGTGTCTATCTGCCACCCGATGCCAATACGTTATTATCAGTGACCAATCACTGTCTGCGTAGCCGGAATTACGTCAATGTGGTGGTCGCCGGTAAACAGGCTTCGCCACAGTGGTTGGATATGGAATCCGCGGTCAAACATTGCACGGCAGGGATCGGAGTGTGGGAGTGGGCCAGTAATGATGAAGGTAAAGAGCCTGATCTGGTAATGGCATGTTGCGGTGATGTGCCGACATTGGAAACAATGGCTGCAGTCCAATTACTCAGGATGTTTTTACCTGAACTGAAAATCCGCGTGATTAATGTCGTGGATTTGATGAAATTACAATCTCCGAGTGAGCATCCACATGGACTCGAAGAAGATGCCTTTGATGCGTTATTTACTCAAGATAAACCTGTTATCTTTGCCTATCATGGCTATCCGATGCTGATTCATCGTTTGACTTATCGTCGTACCAATCATGAGAATTTGCATGTGCATGGTTTTAAAGAAGAGGGAACCACCACCACGCCGTTTGATATGGCCGTTATTAATGGCTTAGATCGTTTTCATTTGATGGAAAACGCCGTCAAGCATTTACCTCAACTTCCATCTGAGAAGGTATCTGAACTCAATTTATTTATTCAGCAGAAACTTGCCGAACATGATGACTATATCCGCGAACATGGCCAGGACCTACCGGAAATTCGGGATTGGCAGTGGAATAGTTAATTGGGAAATTCAACTTGCCCCTCCTGATTTTGGAGGGGCAAGTAATGTTTAAGGGTGTAGCTGATCTGCAGCAAATAAGGTGTTTTCAAGAAGTGTGGCAACAGTCATCGGACCTACACCGCCTGGAACCGGCGTAATCCACGCTGCTTTTTGACTGGCTTTGTCAAATTCGACATCACCAGTTAATTTACCGTTTTCTAAACGATTAATGCCGACATCAATCACCACCGCACCTTCGCGAATCCAGTTACCTGGAATAAAATCGGGTTTACCGACAGCAACCACTAAAATCTCAGCACGGCGAACATGCGATTCCAGATCCTTGGTCATGCGATGGCAAACCGTGGTTGTGCAACCAGCCAGCAATAATTCAAGTGCCATGGGACGACCGACAATATTGGATGCACCGACCACCACTGCTTCTTTGCCTTTAAGTTCGATGCCAACAGATTGCATCATCGTGATCACCCCTTTCGGTGTGCAAGGACGTAATTGGGGATTACGTTGCGCTAACCGGCCGATATTATATGGATGAAACCCATCAACATCTTTATTGGGGGATATGTGTTCGATGACTGCATCGGAATTGATATGTGCTGGTAAAGGTAGCTGGACCAGAATGCCATCAATTTCATCGTCTTGATTGAGCTGAGTAATCAGATCCAGTAGCTCTTGTTCACTTGTGGTTTCCGGCAAATCAAAGGATTCAGATTTAAAACCCACTTCTTCACAGCTGCGACGCTTGCTGCCCACATAAACCTGTGAGGCAGGGTTTTCACCCAGTAATACAACCGCCAGTCCAGGCTGACGTTTGCCAGTGGCGAGGCGCATTTGGGTTGCCGCTTTGATTTTCTGTTTTAGCTCGGCAGCAATTGTCTTTCCGTCGATGATTTGAGCAGTCATTCTGTGGATTCCGGCCTTTCAAAAGCGGCTATGATCGCACGTTGCGTCAGCCACGGCAAAAAATAAAGGTGGTCGTTTAGCTTAATAACAGGGCCAAAAGCACAAGACTGATGGCCATCATCACGACACTAAACGAAATAGCACTGGCTTTAAGGTGATGATTGCATCTTCTTTCGACCCGTCTCAATTTTGCGGCATTAATAAAAATGCTGCCTTCCGGAATCGGCAGATGATTTTGCCAAAACTTCACACGTAACGATAAACGGCGGCCGATTGCGGAAGACAATTTGGGCAATTGCACTGGTTTGAGAAGAAAGACAACGGAGATTAATGCTGCCAGCCCAATGGGCCAGAGTAGTTTCCAGATACTTGCCAGACTGAGCAAGTCGATAAAACTGTGATGCATGATAGGCCAGCTTAATGGAATGACGATTGGCATCAGACTCAATAAAACCCAGCTGTAAACCTGTGCTTTTTTAGTGGGTAGTAATCCCACTTGTTGTTGATCTCGCCACATGCAGCTTAATGCCCGAAATACCAGCAGCGCACTGGCTAATGAGGCGAGGGTCAGCATCGGCAAATGTGCTTCAAACAGAGAACTTCCTACACCATCTTTTAACAGGTTTTTCACTACGGCTCCGCCAGTGAACGGCATGCCTGCCAGTGCCAGCGCAGGGATAAAGAGTAAGGCAAATTGCCAGCGTGTTAATTGATAGCTTGAGGTTAGTCCTGCGCCCAGAAACAAGGCGCCTTTTGCCAAACCATGATGAACAGCATAAAAAGCCAGCAGTGTGATCCAAACAGATAGGTTTTCCGGATCCTGCCAGGCTAAGGCCACGATTATCACTAGATAGGAGATTTGGCTTACAGATGAAAACGCCAGTACCGTTTTGGTTTTTTGTTGTATCAGCCCGGCTGCCACACCATAAAAAGCACTGAAGATCGCAATATAAAACAACATTGGTGCGTATTGCTGACTGAAGGCACTTTCCACAGGGATAAATTGCCAGATGCCTAAAATGCCCGCTTTTAACATCGCTCCTGAAAGCACTGCACTGGCGGCGGCCGGTGCAACAGGATGGGCCAAAGGCAGCCATATATGTAACGGCCAGAAACCTGCTTTGAGTCCAAAACCCACCAATAATAAAAAGGCGGTGGTGGTCTGTATCGGTACAGTTTGCCAATCTGCGAACAGCATTAAGCCGCCGGTCTCATGCACCCGCATCACCAACCCGGCGTATAGCAGCATCTCACCGAGCACGGCCAGTTGCAGATATAACCTGCCAGCCTGGCGCGGTAATGGCCCTTGGTAATGCACAATTAATCCATATGCGGCAAGACTCATTAACGTGAATCCTGCATAAAAACTGACAGGATCCTGGGCAATCAGCAGCAAAAAATTACCACTCATAGCCACTGTCCAGAAAAACCAGTAGCGTGTTTGGCGAGGATGATCTTGTTCACTGCTCGCTGAATAAATCGTTGCAATCGCCCATAACAGCGCACTGAAGCCGAGAAATGCCTGATTTACCAGTGAGCCCAATCCCAATTGTGCACCCGGCCATAACCCGGGCAATGCCAATGACGCTGGCACAATGAACACAGCAATCAACGCAGGAAATGTGACCAAAGCAAGCCATTTGCCGAGAGCCGGATAGCTGCACAGCAGACCCCAGCCAATAAGGGGTAACAACGGAATCCCGGTCCACAGTAGCCAGCTCATAAGCTAAATTCCTGTGAAACGATAAACTGCGCCCAAGCGAGAGGGCTCCAACCTGTCCCAGCAAAGATACCGGCAATCAGTGCTAACGCTGCTGTAAATAATGTGGGGACCAGTAACATCCAGTGTGTTTCCTTCCAGCCTGCTGTCCCACCAGCAAAATGGGTGTTATCCGGCCAGCTATTCGGTGGTTTGGCAAACCAGCCGCGATAGACCAACGGCAGAAAATACGCCGCATTTAACAGACCAGAACCGACAAAAACCCAGATAACCCAATCCTGGCCAACTTCTAAAGCGCCTAAACCTAAATACCATTTACTGATAAACCCGGCGATCGGCGGGACACCAATCATGCCTAAAGCGCCAATAGTAAAGGCTGCCATGGTCAACGGCATGCGTTGTCCCAGTCCATTCATTTCATTAATGCGAGTGACATTAAGTGTTTCTGCGAAACTGCCGGCACAGAAAAACAAAGTAATTTTCATTAGCCCCTGATGCACTAAATGCACCAGCGCGCCAATAGCTGCAATGGGGCCTAACAGGGCAACGCCTAAAGTGATATAGGACACCTGACTGACCGTTGAATACGCTAAGCGTTTTTTGATTTCCTGCTGCTGTAAGGCTTTGATAGATCCATACAAAATAGTCGCTGCCGCCAGCCATAATAATCCTTGGGTTAAATGCAGCTGATCTGATGCTTCTATGCCAAATACGTCATACACAACACGAATAATGCCAAAAGCGCCTGCTTTAACCACTGCCACAGCATGCAATAACGCACTGACCGGTGCCGGTGCAACCATCGCCTGTGGCAGCCAGCCATGCAAGGGGAGTAGCGCCGCTTTGACCCCTAACCCTACAATCAATAACACAAAAGCAATCGTTAAGCTGACGGAATGATCAGCAGTAAATTCAGCCAGATAGCCACCCGGAACAAACTGAGGACTCCCCGTCAGGCTATGCAATAAGGCCACCCCGACCATGGCGATGGCCCCTCCGCCGAGCGTGTAGATCAAATAAGTTCGTCCGGCGCGTAATGCTGCAGGTGTACCGCTGTGTACGACCAATGGAAAAGTCGCTAACGTCAGCATTTCATAAAACACCAAAAACGTCAGTAAATTACCGGAAAGGGCGAGCCCGACTGTGGCACTGACGCATAAGCTGAAATAGCCAAAGAAGCGGGATCGTAAGGCGGAACCTTCAAGATAGCCAATCGCATATACCGTGGTGGCAAGCCATAATACCGACGATAAGCTGATAAATTGCAGGGACAATGCATCTGCTTGCAGAATCAAATCGCCTGCCGGCAGAAAGGGCAGACTAAACTGAAATTGAATGCCGTGGGTAACGGCAAACAGCATATAGCCCACCAACACTAACTGCGTAAACACACCCATTAAGTTCAGCGTGGTGCGCAACAGAAACTGGGATTCTTTTAAACTGAAGATAATCAGGCCAGGGATGACAGAACTGAGCACCAACATCAGTGGCAAATAGGTTGTCAGCCAATCTTGCATCAGGGCAAGCCTCCCAGGAAGCGGATCAACTGTGCGCTGACAATGGCCATTAGCCATGCCATCAAGGCTGGTAACATGGCAAGCCAATGTGAAAATCTATCCGGTGAGAACGCCGGTGCAACCCGATCCGCCCGATTAAAGCTCACTACAACGACGCGAAATACGTAGACAGCACTGGTGAAGGTACCCAATAAAATACCGATCGCCCAAGGCCAGTGAATGGGCGATGAAAGTGTGGGTTGTAATAATGCCCATTTGGCGACAAAGCCGCCGCTGGGGGGCAGGCCAATAATGCTGCCCCCGGCAATAGCAAAGGCAAACATAGCGACGGGCATGGTCTGTGTTGCTCCTTTTAAGGTCGCGACCCGCTTACTGCCCAGCGTTGCTTGCATTTCACCAGCCACCAGAAACATCGATACCTTCGCCAGCCCATGTGCAATAACAAATAACCATAACGCGACCAGCAACTGCGTTTGTTGCCAATAGAGTAATAAGCCTAATGCCAGCGTCGCATAACCCAACTGTGCGACAGTGGAATAAGCGACTAAGACTTTAAGATAAGGTGTTCTGATGGCACACCATCCCCCCAGAATCAGCGCTGCAATACCGATAATGGCGAGATAAAGACCAGTAGGTTGGGCCAATTCTGCAGGGGCGATCTCTGTCCAGATAAGCCACAAAATATAGAACGGACCTTTCACCACCACCGCTGACAATAATGCACTGACGGCTGTTGGTGCATTGGCATGGGCACTGGGCAACCAAAGGTGTAACGGCCAGACGGCGGCTTTGAGCATTAAGCCGAGTGTCATCAGAATTAAAGCGGACTGAGTGGTGGCATCGGCTTGTGTGACTTCGGCCAGTAACGCGATGTCCAATAAACCATAGCGACCATAAATCAATGCCACCCCTAATAAATAACTTAACGAAGCTGTCAGAGACAGCAGTAAATAATGTAATGCAGGACGATAGGCTTTAGGCCCTGATAAGGCCACCATCGCCACAGCGGCCAGACCTAATAGCTCTAAGGTGACATACCAGTTAAATAAATCTGCGGACAACCACAAAGCCGCTAAACTGCCGTGCAGCAGTAAAGCCAATGGCCAGAAATCGGTGGTATTGGTTTCGCTATGGCGACTATAGGCGGCATACATCGCCACCAGACTGTGCACTAAGGCGGTAAACACCAGTAACAATGAATTGACTGGCGTCAGTTGAAACCGAATGCCCAGTGGTGTTTGCCACCCCCCCAGATGCAAGTGCTGAACCCCGAAAAGGTGCACCTGATACATCGCGGTCAAAGCAGCTGCGAGACTCAGTAAGCTGACTATAATCACCACACTGCCTGCCCGTCGATGCATAAACAGCAACAGCAACGCAGTTATCAAAGGCAGCGCCATGCTAAGTAAGGCAAAATTCATCTGTCAGCGTCTTGTTTTGATTGTGCGTAGGCTACGGAAAGTCTTAAAGCAAACGCCGTTGCACAGACTGCGACGACCAGACCCGTGACAACCAATGCCTGTAAAACGGGATCAATGGTTGCTTCCCTGCTGGCTAAAGCCACCATCACCATAAACACACCATTACCTGCAATATTGATATTGATAATGCGCCGGATAAAGTTTCGGGCCAGTAACAGACCCAGACTGCCGAGCCCCCACAAAGTCACACCAAGACATAAATACAGTTGAATCGCAGTCATGTGTGTCTGAACTCTCTTTCGCCCACGACCAGCCAGGTCAATGTAGCGGCGATTGACAGCGTTGCAGCCACTTCAATGCTGAAAATAAGCAGGCCGTTATAAGCCAGTGGATATTGTAGCCAGGTATCCCCTAACCAGGCGGTGAGGGCAGCTACAGTGATAAACAGGCTAACCCCCATTAATACTAAGCCTCTTAACCAAAGCGAGCGCCAACTGAATGGAGGTAAGACTTCCGTTAATCTGAGCAGAATAGCCCCTGCCGCCAATAACGCACCCGCCTGAAATGCGCCTCCCGGGGCACTGGTACCGCGCCATAAAATATAGCCACCGACAACAACAATAATGGGTGCTAATAGCTGACTCCAAGCGGTTAACAGCGGCCAGCTGGTGGGCAGTTTAACCGGACGAATAGCTAATTGTCTGGCACCCAGAAAGGCCAGCAATAACACACCCAATTCTAATAAAGTGTCCCAGGCGCGATAATTCAATAACACAGCGGTGGTTGGATGACTGACGCCGCTGTCTGCCAAAGCCCGTTGACTCAAATCTGGTAAGGTACTGCTGAAGTCTGCCAACGGCCAAACTGCCCGGAACAGCCAGATTAAAATCAGCATTAAAAAAGCCAAAGCCAGCCATGGAATGCGCCGCTTTTGCGGTTGACCCTGAACTACATGAGATTGTGCGTAGGCTGATAGCAACAAAACACCGGTAATGCCGGCCCCAATCGCTGCCTCAGCTAAAGCAAGATCGGCTGCGCCCAGTCTTGCCCAGGTGATCGCCAATAACAAACCAAAGGCGATATACAGCATGATGCTGTTAAATAAACTGCGCGTGAAAACACTCGCTGCTGCAAGCGCCAACAACAAACTGACCAGTACTCCATCAAACAACCAGTCAGTCATCATGCTGCATATCCTCGTCAGAACGTTTCTGATAGCGCGCTAACAATTGGCAAGCCGTTGCAGCAGACGCCATCATCAGTATCCAGATGATGAGCATTAGCACTACGCTGCGCGCTGAGTCGGCCTGCAGAATCAAGCCAAATATCACCAATCCCAAACCGAGCGTATCCGCTTTGGTAATCGCATGAAGGCGACTGAAAGCATCCGGAAAACGCAGTAAGCCGATGGTGCCGGCCATAAAGAAAAACACCCCTACGGAAATCACCACCAAACTGATCAGTTCAATCATGTTGATCACCTCGCATATATTGCACTAAGGCTGCTGAGAGCAATGCGGCTAACAGTGCAAGTATCAGGGCGGCATCCAGCAAGGCAGGTATGCGTTGGGTTTGCGACAATAACAGCAACAAGGCTGTGCCAGCTGTACCAAAGAGTTGTACAGCTATCAGCCGATCTATGCGGCTGGGACCCATAACAACACGCCATAAGCCCACCATAATGGTCACCAACAAAAGACAGGTCAGCACCATCATTTTGTTATCCCTCCCATGAGCCGCGACAGCTGTTGTTCGAGTTTTGTCACAACGGTTTGCCAGTCTTGTGTGCTATCCAGAACATGTAGATGTAATTGTTGATTGTGATATTTTGTCGCCAGGGTCCCCGGCATTAACCCGAGCAGGGCGGACAAGGTTAATTTGATTGGTTCAGAATTAACTTGCAGCGAATAGACGACCCATTCGGGTTTGATTGGCAGAGAAGGGGATAAAGCGCGTCTTGCGACATCCCATCCGCCTATGGCCATTTCGGTGACGAAAAAAATCACAAAATGTGGCAGATATCTCAGTTGAAAAGCAGGAAGGGGCGGTACCAAATAAAAACTGATACAGGTTGCTGCGATAGCCATGATCGCCCCAAACGCTAAGCCCTCACCGCCTGCCAGCACAAGCCAAAACAAGCTATACAAGATTAACCAGCCTAAAATAATTTTGACTGAAAGTGCTGGTTGCGCCTTAGTCATCTGACAAACAACTCCTGTTTCACTATTGACTGTACGTTCATGCATCAGTCTGTTGACTGAACACGCTTCAGTTAATCTAGCAAACCCATCGTTAAAGTGCTGCAAACTAGGAGTTTTCCGATGTTTGCCAACCTACACTGACCGGAACTGGTGTTATTCATGTCGCTCGCTGGTTGCTAGCTGTAAACTCAACATCCCCTGTTAGTTTGCCATAGTCCAGCCGGCTAATATCGATATCAACCACAGTCGCGCCACCTAGTTTGGGCCAATCACCGGAATAAAGTCAGCTTTCCCCCAGCAAACATGGTTTCCAAATTGCTGACAATACATAATTTACGGCGGTTTTGTCGCCTAGTTATTAAGCATCCGATTGTTATCCTTATCATGGGAGTGGCCATTTCTGCGTCTGTTTCAGTAACTTTGCCGTCGACGAGCCGGGTAGACGTCCGGTAGGTTGCAGACTTTTAAAAACGGCCAAGATCGTGCGTTACGCCAGACACAGCAAAAAATGTAAATGTGCTGTTGACTCGTTATAGGCATCAGCGTATTATTTCGCCTTCTTCGAGGATGTCTGTCCTTGGAATAGTCGGGGCATAGCGCAGTCTGGTAGCGCATCTGGTTTGGGACCAGAGGGTCGGGAGTTCGAATCTCTCTGCCCCGACCACTTTTTGACTGCTTCAGCCTCACTTAGTTATCAATGCGCCCGTAGCTCATCTGGATAGAGCATCGGCCTTCTAAGCCGAGGGTAGCAGGTTCGAGTCCTGCCGGGCGTACCATTTCTTCAATACTTTGTAGGTTAGTATCCACTAACTACTTTCGCCATAATCCGCTTTTACTTTCGCCAACTTCCTATTTCAATCCTCAAGCTTAATGTAATGACCAAACTTTCAAGTTGATTTTTAGCCCTTGTCGATGCTAACTTTCACGTGACCAAGGAAGGCATATCTGAATTTCTCATACTCAACAGTGAACTCAGCAACGTGAATAAAAATACCCTACTCGTAACTGGCGGCGCTGGTTTTATCGGCTCTGCATTAATCCGTCAATTAATTACTGAAACCGATTTCACGGTTATTAATATCGACAAACTGACCTATGCTGGCAATCTGGAATCATTGACTGAGATCGATGCCTCGCCAAACTATCATTTTGAGCAGGCCGATATTTGTGATGCCGAGGCAATGGATCGTATATTCGCTCAATATAAACCCAGCGCAATTATGCATTTGGCGGCAGAATCACATGTTGATCGTTCGATTGATGGTCCCGCAGATTTTGTGCAAACCAATGTAGTCGGTACTTATGTTTTGCTCGAAGCTGCCAGAAAATACTGGAAATCTTTATCTGCAGCAGATGCCGAAAAATTCCGCTTTCACCATATTTCCACTGATGAAGTGTATGGCACGTTAGGCGAAACCGGTCTGTTTACCGAAACCACACCTTATCAACCGAATTCACCATATTCAGCAACCAAAGCAGGCAGCGATCATTTGGTTCGTGCCTGGCACCATACCTACGGTTTGCCGGTATTGATGACCAACTGTTCGAATAACTATGGGCCTTACCAATTCCCGGAAAAACTGATCCCGGTGGTCATTAATAATGCATTAGCCGGAAAACCTCTGCCCATTTACGGTAAAGGCGAAAATATCCGCGACTGGTTATATGTCGACGATCATGCCAGAGCATTAAGACTGGTGCTCGCCGAAGGTAAATTATGTGAAAGCTATAATATCGGCGGCTTTAATGAACATACCAACCTTGATGTTGTGCAAACCATTTGCCAGATTCTGGATGAGTTATTGCCAGAATCACCGCATCGTCCGCATAAGAACTTAATCGAGTTTGTTACAGATCGTCCTGGACATGATGCCCGCTATGCCATTGATGCCAGCAAAATTGAACGTGAGTTAGGCTGGAAGCCTCAGGAAACATTTGCTACCGGTCTGCGTAAAACCGTTCAATGGTATCTGGATAATCGTCAATGGTGTGAAAACGTGATGGATGGCAGTTACCAGCAGCAACGACTTGGTTTAGGAGAAAGCAAATGAGTCGCAAAGGAATCGTATTAGCTGGTGGCAGTGGCACACGTTTATATCCGGTCACACAATCTATCTGTAAGCAGTTACTGCCGGTTTATGACAAACCGATGATTTATTATCCGCTGGCCACCATGATGCTGGCCGGTATGCGGGACATCTGTATTATTTCCACGCCTCAAGATACTCCACGCCTGGAGCAATTGCTGGGTGATGGCAGTAAATGGGGTTTGAATCTGCAGTATATTGTTCAAGATAAACCGGAAGGTATTGCTCAGGCATTTACTCTTGGTGCTGAATTTATCGGTGATGATGATTGCGCTTTGGTCTTAGGTGATAATGTCTATTACGGTCATGATCTGGCCGATATGATGCGGGATGCCGATAATAATAAAGAAGGTGCGACAGTTTTTGCCTATCCTGTTAGCGACCCTGAGCGTTATGGTGTCGTGGCGTTTGATGAAAACGGAAAAGCTTTGAGTATTGAGGAAAAGCCGTTAAAACCCAAGTCACGTTATGCAATAACCGGGTTGTATTTCTATGACAATCAGGTAGTGGAGATTGCTCGCAACCTCAAACCTTCTGCTCGGGGTGAACTTGAAATTACCGATGTGAATCAGGCCTATCTGGATAATGGTAAGCTTAATGTGCAGGTGATGGGCCGAGGTATGGCCTGGCTGGATACTGGAACCCATGATTCCTTGCTGGATGCGTCGATGTTTATTCAAACGCTGGAACAACGCCAAGGTCTGAAAGTAATGTGTCCGGAAGAAATTGCCTATCGTATGGGCTATATCAATGCAGAGCAACTTGAACAATTAGCTCAGCCACTACTGAAAAGCGGTTATGGCAAATATCTGTTAAATATCATTAACGAGACCATTTACTGATGTTAGTAACCGAGACCGATATTCCTGATGTTAAATTACTGACACCCAAAAAGTTTGGTGATGAACGTGGTTTTTTTCTGGAAAGTTATAACAAAAAAACCTTTAAGGAATTACTCGGTTTAGATATAGATTTTGTCCAGGACAACCACTCCCGATCAGCCAAAGGTGTGCTGCGAGGACTACATTATCAAATCAAACAACCCCAAGGAAAACTGGTCAGGGTCACCGCTGGCAAAGTTTTTGATGTTGCCGTTGATATGCGAAGAAATTCAGCGACTTATGGTCAATGGACAGGAGCAATATTAACTGCTGAAGGACAGGAACAATTCTGGGTACCTGCCGGTTTTGCTCATGGATTTCTGGTATTAAGTGACAGTGCTGATTTTCTCTATAAAACCACAGACTATTACGCACCTGAATACGAGAGAACCGTCGCCTGGGATGATGCAGATCTGTCTATTGACTGGCCATTGGATGGTTTGACTCCGGTTTTATCCGCTAAAGATGAACAAGGCACGCCTTTTAAATTGGCGGAGACATTTTAGGGTGAAAATATTACTGATAGGCGGACAAGGGCAGGTTGGTTATCAATTACAGCGCAGTCTTGCCTGTCTGGGCGAATTGCATACCACGACAAGGTTTTCACTGGATTTAGCGGATATTTCAGCAATCCGATCGTTGATTAACGAACTCAAGCCGGATCTGATTGTAAATGCTGCTGCCTATACTGCGGTCGATAAAGCCGAGCAGGAAACAGAACTCGCCCGACAAATCAATGCGATTGCCCCTGCCGTAATGGCTGAGGAAGCCAAAAAGTTAGCGATTCCGTTAGTTCATTATTCCACTGATTATGTATTTGATGGCAGTAAAGACTTTCCCTGGGTCGAGACAGATGCGACCGGACCACTGAGCCATTATGGATTGACCAAGCTTGAAGGTGAACAGGCTATTACCGCCAGCCAATGCGATCATCTGATTTTCCGAACCAGCTGGGTCTATGATCGCCGTGGTCATAATTTTCTTAATACCATGCTGAGACTTGCAGAGGAACGTGAACAGCTGAGCATTGTTGACGATCAATTGGGAACACCTACCTGGAGCAGACATATTGCTGATGTCACAGTACAAGCATTAGCACAGTCTTATAATGATGAAAGCTTCTGGAATAAAAACACTGGTATTTATCATTTAAGTGCAGCAGGTCAAACCAGTTGGAAAGGCTTTGCCGAAGCAATATTTAAGTTGGCAGAACAGGATGGCCGACGAGTGCCAGAGGTAACAGGAATTACAACGGCAGAGTATCCGACTCCGGCCAGACGTCCTTTA
Organism: Methylophaga sp.; assembly: GCF_030651745.1. The sequence goes on along the minus strand of NZ_JAUSCC010000151.1, from coordinate 35,760 downwards.
AATTCACTTATGGATAATTCTAAGTTACAGCAACATTTCGGTTTGCAATTACCGGATTGGCAGTTAAGTTTACAATGGGTTTTGCAGTTATAAACTGTAAGTGCAGTTTGACCACAGCATGTGGTATTGAGGAAAGGTTTCAGTGATACGAACCACGTACAACAGATTGATGCAGTGGTTTTTAAGCCGTCCAAGAACCACCAAACGAATATTGAGCATTTGCATTGATTACCTTGTAGTGATGCTGGTGCTGTGGCTGGCATTTTCGCTACGTTTAAGTACGCTCTATGATCCGCCCTCATCGCAATGGTGGTTATTTCTGCTTGCCCCGCTGATTGCTATTCCTATCTTTATCAAGCTGGGATTATATCGGGCGATCGTACGTTATATTGGTCTGGATGCGCTGTGGACGATATTCAAAGCTATCAGTTTGTTTACGGCAATTTTTGCCACGGTAGTGGTAATTTCCGGGCCATATGCTGGCTTGGTTCCGCGTACAATTTACTTTATTAATGCGGTGTTACTGTTTTTGGTGGTCGGTGGTTTGCGTTTATATGCCCGTTGGTTATTTATCAGCACCACCCGCAAACCTCTGACTGAACTGAATAATTCGCGTTATATCCCTCCCGTATTGATTTATGGTGCAGGCCAGGCTGGAGCGCAATTATCAGCGTTGTTAAAAATGGGCCGCCAACTGAGGCCTGTTGCGTTTATTGATGATGAACCTACGCTTTATCGCCAGCAAATTAACGGTCTAACGGTCTATCGACCGCGTGATCTCGTCAAGTTGATCGATAAATATCATATCCGTGACGTGTTGTTGGCCATGCCTTCAGCCTCCCGAAGTCGGCGCAATGAAATTCTGCTTTCACTGGAGGAATATCCGGTACATATTCGCACGTTACCTGATCTCACCGATATCGCGGAGGGCAAACTGGAAGTCTCGGATATCCAGGAAGTTGACATAGCTGACTTACTTGGCAGAGAGGCCGTTGCCGCTGATCCGCAATTGTTGACAGCTAATATCAGCCAGAAATGTGTGATGGTGACCGGCGCTGGCGGTTCCATTGGTTCTGAATTGTCGCGGCAGCTTATCAAGCTTAAACCCAGTCGTTTGTTATTGTTTGAAATCAGTGAGTTCGCACTGTACCAAATCGAACAGGAACTTAATCATCTGGAACCCCAAGTCGAAGTTATTGCCTTGTTGGGGTCGGTAGTTGATCGCGCCCGTCTGACATCAATTTGTCAGCATTTTTCGGTACAGACTATTTATCATGCTGCTGCATATAAACATGTGCCGATGGTTGAAAAGAATGTGGGTGAGGGTATCCGTAATAACGTTTTTGGAACCCTGCATTGTGCCCAGGCTGCGATTGCAGCCAAGGTTGAAACGTTTGTATTGATATCAACAGATAAAGCTGTTCGACCGACCAATACCATGGGAGCCAGTAAACGCATGGCAGAGCTGGTGTTGCAGGCTTTTGCACAAAATTCGACTACACGTTTTACCATGGTGCGATTTGGTAATGTGCTGGGTTCATCCGGTTCCGTTGTACCTTTATTTCGGGAACAGATAGCCCGAGGTGGGCCGGTAACGGTGACCGATCCTCAAATTATTCGCTACTTCATGACGATTCCAGAAGCCGCTGAACTGGTTATTCAGGCTGGGGCGATGGGACAGGGGGGGGATGTGTTTGTATTGGATATGGGAGCAGCCGTCAAAATCGTTGATTTGGCAAAACGGATGATTCACCTTAGTGGGTTTACCGTAAAAAATACTGAAAACCCTGATGGTGATATTGAAATCATATTTACCGGGCTGCGACCTGGAGAAAAATTATTTGAAGAGCTGTTAATCGGAGAAAATGTCAGCCAGACTGCTCATCAGAAAATCATGCGAGCTGAAGAGCGAGTAATTGCCTGGCCCGATTTACAGCTGATTTTGACAGACTTACAGCATGCCGTAAGCAGTTCAGATTACGAACAAATCAGAACAATTCTGAGTAAATATGTGGACGGTTTTATGCCGCAATGCGGGATTGAAGACTGGTTGAGTCAGAAAGTTGTCGTTAATCAGTAAATAGCATGTCCAGCGCTGGTGGCTTCGGACAATAAACATGCATCGTTATTAACCTTTCATATAGAGACGGATTATGGATAAAACACTCAATATTGCAGTTGCAGGAACCGGTTATGTCGGATTATCTCTCGCTGTATTGCTGTCCCAACACCATCAGGTCACTGCGCTGGATATTATTGCTGAGAAGGTGGATCTGATTAATGCAAAAAAATCACCAATAGTCGATAGGGAAATTGAAGATTTTCTGGCCAATAAACTGTTAAATCTGACGGCTACGACGGACAAAAAAACGGCTTATGCAAAAGCGGACTTCGTCATTATTGCCACGCCAACTGATTACGATACGGTGACTAATACCTTTAATACCAATTCTGTTGAAGCTGTTATTCGCGATGTATTGGAAATCAACCCGGCAGCAGTAATGGTCATTAAATCAACTATTCCTGTTGGCTATACCAGTACAGTCAAAACGAAATTCAACACTGACAATATTTTCTTCTCGCCTGAATTTTTACGTGAAGGGAAAGCGCTGTATGACAACCTTTATCCTTCACGGATTGTAGTTGGTGAGCAAAGTGAGCGTGCTCAATTATTTGCTGATTTATTGCTTGAAGGCGCAGTGAAAAAAGATGTGCCGGTATTATTTACCGATGCGACTGAAGCTGAGGCAATCAAACTGTTTTCCAATACCTATCTGGCAATGCGTGTAGCCTATTTTAACGAGCTTGACAGCTATGCAGAGATTCATAATTTAAACAGCCGTCAAATTATTGAAGGGGTTGGTTTGGATCCTCGTATTGGTGATCATTACAACAATCCTTCATTTGGTTATGGCGGTTATTGCCTGCCAAAAGATACCAAACAGTTACTGGCCAACTATGACACGGTTCCCAACAGCTTGATTCGTGCCATTGTCGATGCCAATACCACCCGTAAAGATTTTATTGCCGATCAGATTATCAAGAAAAATCCCACTGTGGTCGGCATTTATCGCCTAGTGATGAAGCAGGGGTCAGACAACTTCAGAGCTTCTGCCATACAGGGAATTATGAAGCGCATCAAAGCGAAGGGGATCGAGGTCATCGTTTATGAACCTGTGTTGGAAGATGATGAGTTTTTCCGTTCTAAAGTGGTAAACGACCTGGCAACCTTTAAGCAGCAATCTTCATTAATTATTGCGAATCGCATTACCGACGATATTCAAGACGTAAAAGAAAAAATTTACACCCGGGACTTGTTTGGTCAGGACTAAAAATATTTTACGTATAGAAGGGTGATCTACCATTTGGCATAGATCCTGTATGCTCGAAGTGGGACCAAAAGATATTTTGAAACAATAGCTGGTTTATGAGTCATCAAAAATCAGCCCACTTTGAGATAATCGCTGAAATGAAAAAAATTAGCTCTGTAAAAGATCTTGCAATTAATGGCGCAGCCCCCGCTTTTGATGAAACGCAGCATGTTGGCCGACCGAATATCGGTAGTAAGTCTGAATTTATTGGATACGTCGATAAAATCTTTGAGAATCGCTGGTTGACCAATAACGGTGATTTAGTTCGGACTTTAGAACAGCGTATTGCCGAAAAGCATCAAGTCAAAAACTGCGTGGCAATGTGTAATGGCACCATCGCTTTGGAAATTGCTATTCGTGCATTGAATTTGTCTGGTGAAGTTATTATTCCTTCCTATACCTTCATCGCTACCGCTCATGCACTGCACTGGCAAGAGATCACACCAGTTTTTGCCGATATAGATCCACAAACCCATTGTCTAGACCCAGACGCAGTGCGCCGCATGATAACCCCCAAAACCAGTGGTATTATTGGCGTACATTTATGGGGGCATACAGCACCTATTGATGAATTGCAGCAGATTGCCGATGAATTTGATTTAAAGCTTATGTTTGATGCTGCACATGCCTTTAACGGGACTTATAAAGGTACAAAAATCGGTAATTTTGGCCAAGCTGAAGTATTGAGTTTTCACGCCACGAAATTTTTTAATACTTTTGAAGGCGGGGCTGTCCTGACCAATAATGATGAACTAGCTGAAAAAATGCGTTTGATGCGTAACTTTGGTTTCTCAGGACTGGACAACGTAATTCATCCCGGTACAAATGGCAAAATGATTGAAATTGCTGCCGCAATGGGACTGGTTAATCTGGAAAACGTTGAAAACGTCGTAGAAATAAATAAACAACATTATCATCGTTATCAACAGGGTCTTAATGGGCTTCCAGGAATAAGCCTTTTTCAATTTGACGAAAATGAGCATAACAACTATCAGTATGTGGTGATGGAAGTCAGTCCTGATTGTCCTGTTAGTCGGGATGAATTGGTTGATGTGTTACATGCTGAAAATGTCAGAGCCAGAAAATACTTCTGGCCAGGTTGTCATAAGATGCAGCCCTACAAACAGTTATTTCCACACGCTGGTTTACTGCTTCCCAATACGCTTGTGGTGGCAGACAGAGTGATAGTTTTACCGACAGGGACAGCAATGACTGAAGATGCTGTTGATATGGTTTGCCAGATAATTAGAACCCGTATCAATCAATAGCATGAAGTTAGCGATCATGCAGCCCTACTTTTTCCCCTATATCGGTTATTTCCAACTGATATCGGCTGCTGATACCTTTGTCGTATATGACGATGTTAACTTCATTAAAGGGGGATGGATTAATCGTAATTTTATTCTTTCAAATGGAGATAAGCTGCGCATTACCCTCCAGTTGCTCGGTGCAAGTCCTAATCAGTTAATCAATCAAATCCATGTTGGCAATTCTGGTCACAAGCTATTTAAAACAATCCAACAGAGTTATTCACGCGCCAATTATTATGACGATGTGATACCGCTAATTGAAAAGATTCTCTATTCTGAAGAGACAAACTTAGCAGCTTTTCTGAATTTCAGTCTAAGGCAAATCTGCGATTATCTTGGACTCGATAGGAAATGGTATCTCTCGTCAGATTTAAATAAAGATAATGCGTTGCGTGGTCAGCAAAAAGTATTGGCTATTTGTGAAGAGTTGGGTGCGAAACAATATATCAATGTGCCGGGTGGTAGGGCACTATACGATCATGGCAGCTTTGCAGAGCAGGAAATTCAATTATCATTTCTTGAGCCTGTTATCCAGTCATATGAGCAAAATAGCCACGTATTCATACCAAATCTATCGATTATTGATGTAATGATGTTTAACAGCCAGAAACAATGTCAACAGATGGTCAGGGAGTATGGAATTGTCTGAACACAGAACCCAACAATTTCGTAAAAATATACTGCTTGAAAAGCTTCTTACCGAGCTCAATGCCGATCTGCAATTAAGCGAACAAAATTTACTCAACTCAACTGCCAACCAACAAATGCCATTTCCATTGATTATGGTGATGGGACCGTTACGCAGTGGTACAACATTGTTTACTCAGTGGCTTGCCAATACTGGTCTTGTTGCTTATCCAACCAACTTGTTATCACGTTTTTATCAAGCCCCAATCCTTGGAGCTAAAATTCAGTTATTGCTGACCGATCCACGATTTAACTTTCGCGATGAATTAGGGGAATTTATCCAGCAGGCTGAATATCAATCTGAAAATGGCAAAACCAAAGGTGTGCTGGCTCCTAATGAGTTCTGGTATTTCTGGCGGCGTTTTCTATCTGAACCACAACGTGATGTGTGGACTGATGATGAACTAACAAAGAGTATGGATAGCAAAACTCTTCGGGCAGAGCTAATCGGCATGATGAATGTATTTCAGAAACCGTTTGCTGCAAAAGGGATGCTGTTTAACTACAACATTCCATTCCTCAATAGCCTTTTTGAAAAAGTGATTTTCATTCAAATAAAACGAGATCCGGTTAGCAATGTAGCTTCAGTTCTTGAGGCGCGTAAACGGCAGTTAGGCAATGAAGCTGATTGGTATTCATTCGAAATCCCTGAATACCACCAACTGAAAGAAATGGATCCAGTAACTCAAGCGTGTGGGCAGGTTCATTACATCAATAAAGCAGTCGACAAAGGTTTAGATAAAGTAGATATGAACAGGAAATTGACGGTTCAATACGAGGATTTTTGTGCTCATCCCGAACTCTTTTTTAAAGCGCTTACTGAAAAGTTAGAGATAGAAAAAGCGGACTATAATGGACCGTCGAAATTTACATCAAGTAAAAACAACAACAATGCCGAACTTATTTCCAAAACTATTCTTGGTTTCAAATAATCATATTAGCCACTTCAATACGAAGTAATTGGAACATCTGAAAAAATCAAAATCAGCCTGGGCAGTATACTAATACTTCTAATGAGCTTCTTATATGAAGCGAAACGGTATTGTTTTATGAGTCATAGTGAACAACAGACGTTATTGGTTAGCTGATGTATAATCCTTGTTTGCTTTTTTGGAGGATGACCATCAGTGTGTGGAATAGTCGGTGGTATTGCTGAGCGGAATGTAGCCCCAATTTTAATGGAGGGGTTACGCAGGCTGGAGTATCGAGGTTATGACTCTTCTGGTGTAGCCTTGCTCAATACTGACGCCAATATTCATCGTGTCAGATCGCTGGGCAAAATCAAGCAACTCGAAGCCAAAATTGATGCAGAAAACACCAGTTTTTCTGGTCAAATGGGCATCGCACATACCCGCTGGGCCACCCATGGCATTCCCTCCGAAAATAATGCCCACCCACATATCTGTAATCATCGAATTGCCGTTGTTCACAACGGCATTATTGAAAATTACCAAGTACTTAAACAGCAACAAATCCATCAGGGCTATCGATTTACCTCTGAAACGGATACCGAAGTAGCTGCACATTCGATATACCAGTATCTCTATGGTGATTCTTCACCAACAGCACAGCGAACCAGTCTTTCGTTGTTAGAAGCTGTCATGGAAGCAACCCGTGATTTTGAGGGTGCCTATGCACTTGGGGTCATTGCCACCGATGATCCAAATACGCTTATTGCCGCACGTAAAGGCAGCCCTTTAGTGATTGGTATTGGTATCGGTGAGCACTTTATTGCATCCGATGTCTCCGCATTATTACCTGTTACCCAGAACTTTATTTTTCTGGAAGATGGTGATGTTGCCAAACTAACGAGAGACAGCGTAGAAATATACAGTGCATTGACCGGTGAGAAGGTCGACCGGGCTGTCAAACAATCCACGCTGAATATTACGGCGGTGGAGTTGGGTGAACACCGCCACTACATGCACAAAGAGATTTTTGATCAGCCACAAGCGGTCATCGATACCTTAGAAGGACGGGTGACACAGGATCAAGTGCTAGTTTCCACCTTTGGACCGGGCGCTGAGTCAATCTTCAAGAAAATTGAACGGTTACATATTATTGCCTGCGGCACCAGCTATCACGCAGGCATGGTGGCAAAATATTGGGCGGAAGATATTGTACGTTTACCTTGTCAGGTTGAAGTCGCCAGTGAATTTCGTTATCGAAATCCGGTGATTGAAGACAACACTCTATTTGTGACCATTAGTCAGTCAGGCGAAACCGCCGATACACTTGCAGCATTACAACAGATTAAAGCGCATGCAGCAGAAAGTCCTGACGCTTTTGCAGCAAAAAATATTCCGACATTATCCATTTGTAATGTGGCAGAAAGTAGTCTGACACGTGAAGCTGATCTGAGTTATCTTACCCATGCCGGTCCTGAAATCGGTGTCGCCTCAACCAAGTCTTTTACTACACAACTAGTGGCATTAGCCTTGCTGCTGACTTGTATCGGCAAAGTCAAAAAACGCATTTCACGTGAACGTGAAAAACACATTACTCAAGGTCTGCAAAAACTACCTAACCTGATTCAGAATGCCTTGATGCATGAGCAGGAGATCCAGGATATTGCACAAGCTTTTGCCGACAAGCAACATGCGCTATTTTTGGGTCGGGGCACCATGTATCCCATTGCTCTTGAAGGAGCATTGAAGCTCAAAGAAATCAGTTATATCCATGCTGAAGCCTATCCTGCTGGCGAGCTGAAACATGGCCCATTAGCGTTGATTGATGAAAATATGCCGGTGATTGCCATTGCACCACTGGATGATCTGCTGGAAAAGCTCAAATCCAATCTCCAAGAAGTCAAAGCACGTGGCGGCCAAATGATTGTATTCGAAGATGAGCGTTCGGATATAAGTTCTGAGTCGGGTTTCAAGGTTGTAAAAGCCACCACCAATGTGGGTCGTATAACAGCACCGATTACCTACAACATCCTACTTCAGCTTCTTAGTTATCATGTTGCCTTGATCAAAGGCACTGATGTTGATCAACCGCGGAATTTAGCGAAGTCGGTAACGGTCGAGTGATTTACAGTCCCTGTATTGTTGCAGCTGAAAGGTGCAGGAATATAGACGTTTCCAGAGATTGTTATCTGACCGCTTTTTAACGGCTGACGAAAAAAATGTTGCTCTCGAAGTTACACAATGCATATTCAGATGCACGGCTATATATAAATAACACTTTCTGGATATTGGCTGATAAGTTGCTGATGATGGGCATCACTTTTTTAGTGATGGTCTTTGTAGCTCGTTATTTAGGACCCGAGCAATATGGATTATTGGCGTACGCAATAACATTGGCATCAATATTATCTGTCGCTGGCCACATGGGGCTGAGTGGACTTGTTATCCGAGAAGTAGTCAAAAAACCTGAGTCAGAAGCTATCACGCTGGGAACAGCCTTTGTACTTAAACTGGCTGGTGTTATTGTCGGATATATAGCTTTATTAGTTTATGCATTGCTTTATGAAGGAACGTCGGGAACTGCATTTTATTTGATATTAATTGCAGGTAGTATGATTTTATTCAAACCCTTTGACGTTATCGAATTCAGATTTCATGCTTATGTGCAAGCAAAGTATGTCAGTCTAGCCAGATTAATCTCTTTGTGTATTTCATCAGCCGTAAACGTAGCATTCGTAATAGCAGGCGCTAGCCTGGTGTTCTTTGCTTTTGCAAATGTATTACAAGCCATTTTGGGTGCATTTTTCTTAGTGGTAATTTTTTACTATCAATCAAGACAATCAATCGGTCAGTGGCGATTTAATGGGCAACGAGCGCGTGAACTGTTTAGCCAAGGATGGATTGTCTACCTAGGTACGTTTTTCGCGATCATTTATATGAAAATTGATCAAATCATGCTTCGTTGGTTAAGCAGTATGGATGAACTCGGTCAATATGCTGTGGCTGCTCAATTATCGGAAGCTTGGTATTTTCTCCCTGCAGCGATTGTCACGACAGTTTTTCCTAAGCTTATTAAATTAAGACAACAAAATGAGCAGGTTTTTAATCAAAGGTTGCAGCAATTATTTGATTTATTGTTTATTTTGGCTTTTATAGTAGCCATTATCATGACATTTTTTGCCGAGTGGTTTGTTGTTCTGTTTTTTGGGGTGGAATTCGCTGCAGCTGCATCGATTCTCATTGTTCATATATGGGCAGCACTATTTGTTTTTATGCGCGCAGCATTTTCAAAATGGATTTTGATTGAAAATGTTTTAATATTTTCTCTTATTACCCAAGGGCTTGGTGCCGTGGTTAATGTTTTTCTGAATTTGTTACTTATTCCTGAATATGGTGGTATGGGAGCAGCATACGCAACAGTCATCTCCTATATTACAGCGTCATATTTTTCGTTACTGATATACGCTAAAACTCGAAAGATATTCTGGATGATGACGCTAGCAATAGTTTCACCTGTTAGATATCTTCGAACTATTAGAGGTTTGGCTCGATGAAAAAGGCCCTTAAAAGAGTCATTCCTCTACACATCCGATTAATCCTAAAGCAGATACTTTGGCTTTTTCACATTAATGTTATTAGGGTCTTCTCGTTAACAGGTGTAACAGCAAGTTTTTATTATTTTTTATTCAGTAGAAAGTTTGATAGAGAGCATGTCAGTGTTTTGCGTGGCAAGCTTGCTTACCATTTCGCACAGTTTTCTTCAGCCACTAGTTCAGCAAAATTAAGGCGGAATATTCATCGTTTAGAAAAAGGGCTCATTATGCGTCCAAGGAAGCCGGTTTTTGCTGAAGACTATATCGGAGAGACGGTTGATAGTTATTTAAAAAACTCCGTCAATGACAATTTCTGTTTGGATGAAAAAAAGTGGGCTCATGATGTTCTTGAAGAATACTTTTCAATTGTTGGTACATCAGAAATTATAGATAAAGCTAGGCAAAAGTTTATTTTAAAAACGGACAGTAATTTAACCGAAAAAAAGCCAACCCCGTTTTTTAAGCCTTATTCACATGAACAACTTCCACAGCCAGCTATAAGTGTCGAACAGTTTGCATCACTACTTAAGCGACGACGTTCTGTCAGATGGTATCAAGATAAAGAGGTAGACTTTTCGCTGATACAAAAAGCAATTGATTTAGCCAGCTCGGCTCCTTCTGCTTGTAATCGACAACCTTATCGTTTTATTGTGGCGGCTAATAGAAGCAAAGCTGTTGAAATTGCAACTTGTGCGGGTGGAACGAAAGGATTTGCAGAAAATTTTCCAGCATTGATCGTGGTGGTGGGGGACTTATCAGCTTATCCCTTAGAGCGTGATAGGCATCTTATATATATCGATGGCGCACTTGCCAGTATGCAATTAGTCTTAGCACTTGAAACAATGGGTATATCAAGTTGTTTAATTAACTGGCCTGATATCGAAAAATCTGAACAACAAATACAACTTAAGCTCAATATAGAGAACTATGAGCGTGTGATCATGTTAATTGCGATAGGCTATGCCGAACCAGCAGGCGGCATCCCGTATTCACAGAAAAAAAAGAATGAGCATCTTATTCAGAGGATTTAAGTTTTAATGTTGATCGAGATTCGAAAGGCGGGGTTTACAAATAAAGGTGCCGAACTGATGTTATATGCGATTCTTGAAAAAATAAATAATCGCTATCCAAATGCACAGCTAACTATGGCACCAACACATGCACAGAGTTCTCAACCGTTCGAAAAGCTCGTGGCAAAAAGATTTTATCCTAAAGCCTGGTTGTGGTTATTTAATATTCAGTTGGGAGATTTTGCACGCTATTTACCCAGTAAGCTACGTGAAATGTATGGTATTAAATTAGACAAAGAGGTAAGCGTAGTCATTGATGCTGCGGGTTTTGCTTATAGTGAAGATTTTGGTATCAAGCCAACAAGAGAACTATACAGAGCAGTAAAACGGTGGAAAAAAAATGAGACAAAAATTATCCTCATGCCTCAAGCTTTCGGCCCGTTCAAGTCTAAAATAACATCCAAATATGTAAAAAAAATAATAGAGTTTTCAGATGCCATTTTCCCTAGAGATGAGTTTTCGTACCAATCTCTTACACAGATTGAGGCGTCCACAAAAATAGTAAAATACCCTGATTTTACCTGTTTGATCGATGGCTATTTGCCAGATTACTTTGATTATTCGACTAATAGGGTGGCCATAATACCTAATGGCAGAATGATGGATAAAACAACGGCTGAAATTAGCGCATTATATCTGCCATTTCTTATCGAATGTATTCGCTATCTAAAAGCAAAGGATTTGAATCCATTTATATTAATCCACGAAGAAAATGACATTTTTTTAGCAGGAAAAATCAAAGAAACGGTTGGTGAAATACCAATAATTTTTGATTCAGACCCTTTAGTTATAAAAGGGATTATTGGCCAGTGTGATGCAATAATAACCAGTAGATTTCATGGGTTGGTGAGTGCACTTTGTCAGGGTGTTCCTGCTATTACTACCGGTTGGTCTCATAAGTACGCTGAGTTACTTAATGATTATGAATATCCTGAAGGTATTGTTTCAGTCACTGATAATCCAACTCAGATAAGAAAAAAGATTGATAATTTGTTTGACGGTAAAGTTAGAGAGGGTTTGATTAAACGACTAACTAAAAATGCAGGAATACAGAAAAGTCTAGCTAATGATATGTGGGAAGTTGTGTTCAGTATTATTGATAAATCATCCAAGTGAAAAATGTTAAATGATCTTAATCAACTTTTATAACCAAAAAGGTGCTGGACCTAAAAATATTGCACTTAATTTTATCAATACAGCTATTACAAAGGGAGGTGCAGAGAAGTTTGTTATTCTTGTTCCAAACTTCAAAGAGTATAAGCGGTTAGTTTCAATTGAAAACGTTGAGTTTATTAAATTGCTTTGCCCCTCTAGTATGATAATGAAAGTAATTTTTCGAATTTATATCGAAATATTTTTGATTCCATTTCTGGTAAAAAAATTACATGTAAGAAGCTTATTGGCCTTTGGTAATTTTCTATTTACTCCAGTTAATCTTCGCAAGATAGTTTTGTTGCATCATCCTTATTTGGTTGATGACAAGCTTTTTAAACAATTACCTATTAGAGAAAAAGTGTCTGAGTCACTTAAACGCTTTGCTTTTTATCTTACAACCAAAAATGTTAACAAAGTAGTGGTTCAAAGTGATTATATGAAACAATTACTGATACAAAAATATCCTGTCGGTAAGTTTTCGATTGATGTTATATCAAATCCTATCAGTGATAGTTTCAGAATCTCTGATGATTATAATTTTTCAGCATTGTTGGAGCAACGTCTGTCAACAATGACGGAATCGATTGAGTTACTCTACGTTAGTAGGTTTTATCCGCACAAGAATCATAAATTTCTTGTCTTGCTATCAAGATACTTGAATTCTAAAAATATTAAAAATGTAATTAAAGTTACAGTTGATCCTTCAATCAAAGAAGCGGCTCCATTTTTGAGAGATATCGCTAAGCATGATGTTTCAATAATTAATCTAACAGAGCTCAAACAATCTGAGTTGATTGAGCATTATAAAAAAGCCCATTTTTTTATTTTTCCCTCTGAAGCCGAAACTTTTGGTAATCCATTAATTGAGGCAATGTGTTTTGGGTTACCTGTTTTGGTACCCTCTCTTGATTATGCTCGATCGGTCGTAGCTGAAGCGGGCACGTATTTCAATGAAAATGATGTGGCTGATTGTATGGTTAAGGTTAATTCGTTAGTTGATGACAAAGATTTATATTTATTTCACTCTATGCTGTCCTTAACTCGATTTAAAAAATATCCAACTTCGAGTCAATGGTTCGAAAAGTACATTTTTTTGATAAATAACGATTTAGTAAAAATAAAATGAACCAATGAGTTATTCAATAAGTATTTCAATTGTAAGTCATGGACAAGGGGATCTGGTCAGGAACCTCCTTGATGATTTGGATAATTTGGTTGATCTGGACTGGCTAAACGAGGTTATTCTGACATTGAATATCCCAGAACAATCGGACTTTCAGCTTAAAAAACTACCATTGCGTTTAATTCAAAATGATATTCCAAAAGGGTTTGGTGCTAATCATAATGCTGCTTTGAAACAAGCAAAAGGTGATTATTTATGTGTTTTAAATCCCGACATTCGGTTGACTGATAATCCTTTCATCAAGTTAGTAAAAGTGATGAAAGATTTGAACCTTGGACTAATTGCGCCTGCTATTGTAGGTGTGGATGGGCAATTTGACGATAGTGCTCGAAAATTTCCAACCTTCGGGCGGTTATTAAAACGACTGCTTTTTGGTAAACATGAAGTTTATCCCTTCAAACTAACGGATAGTTTTTTTTACCCTGACTGGGTTGGGGGAATGTTTATGCTGTTTGATAGGCGTGCATTTCAATTGGTTAAGGGGTTTGATGAGCGCTATTTTCTCTATTATGAGGATGTTGATATCTGTGTGAGACTTTGGCAAAAAGAGTTACCGCTTGCTGTATTACCACATGTAAATGTACTCCATCAAGCACAAAGGCAGAGTCATAGGCGTTTAAAGTATTTACGTTGGCATCTCATAAGTATGATTCGTTTTTTTGCTAAGCATCTCGGTCGTTATCCAAAAAAACACATTTCCATGGAAGATATTAAGTGAAGTTGGCGATAGAAAAGCAAAAAAATGCCCCGCCCAATCATCAGGTCCGTATTCCAAAAAACAACAATCTTGATCTTTTACGTTTCAGTTTTGCTTTCGTTGTTTTCTTGGTTCATGCATACCATTTATCTGATTCAGCGAGTCTCTCTATATTCAATACAATTTTTTCAGCAAAAATGGCGGTTGAATGTTTTTTTGTGGTGAGTGGCTTTTTAATCTTTATGAGCTACGAACATTCTAGTAGCTTGAATCGATACTTTGAAAAGCGAGCAAGGCGGATTTATCCGGCATATTTTTCAGTGGTAGTTATTTGTGCTCTATTCGGTTCTTTATTAAGCACATACAGTTACTCAGAGTACTTTTTCAGTTCTGAGTTTTACCGTTACCTTATTGCTAATTTAGTGTTCTTGAATTTTATTCAACCTAGTCTACCTGGAGTGTTTTCGGAAAATTCATTAGCGGCTGTGAATGGAGCATTGTGGACACTTAAAATTGAAGTGATGTTTTATTTAAGCGTACCGGTTTTCGTGTGGTTGTTTCGCAGAATTGGACTTTGGCAAGGGCTGACCTTTTTGTATCTGACTTCATTTATTTATAGCTTTTGCATGCAATTGTTGATTGACCAGCATGGTGGCATTTTTGTTGAAATACAACGACAACTTCCCGGCCAGCTGATGTTTTTCATTGCTGGAGGAGCCCTGTATTATTCGTTTAATTTCTTCCAAAAAAACGCAACGCCGCTTTTGATACTGGCGATAGCGGCTTATTTTGTAGAGAGCTTTTTTGAAACGGGACTGTTGTATGCTGCCTCATTAGGCATCTTCGTTGTGTATTTTGGCTTTGTTTTTAAGTACCTTGGTAATTTCGGCAAATATGGCGATTTTTCTTACGGTATTTATATATTGCACTTTCCAATACTTCAAACGTTCATTTCATACCAGTATTTTGCGAGTTACCCTTATTTGGCAATGATTAGTTCAGTGATTGCCGTTATGCTGACAGCCTATTTTATGTGGCATGGGGTCGAAAAAAAGATGCTGAATAAATCTTCACATTACCTGATGTCATTAGACGAACCAAGGAATAAATATGGTTAATGAAAACACACTTAAATGTTTCAAAGCCTACGATATTCGAGGGAAATTGGGTGATGAGCTTAATCCAGATGTCGCTTACCGTATTGGTTACGCTTACGCCAAACATCTAGATGCAAAAAAGGTGGTCGTTGGTGGAGATATCCGCCATACCAGTGAGCCGCTTAAACTGGCTTTGGCTCAAGGTTTGATGGATGCTGGGGCAGAAGTGATTGATATTGGCATGGTGGGCACTGAAGAAATTTACTTTGCATCATTTTATCTTGATGTTGATGGTGGCATTGAAGTTACGGCCAGCCATAATCCGATGGACTATAACGGTATGAAGCTGGTCGGGCGAGGTGCATTGCCGATAAGTGGTGATAGCGGCTTGAATGATATTCGTGACTTGGCTGAGAAGTTGGTTTCACCTTTTGGGCAAGCTGCTGAAGTATCAACACCCGATGCCAAGACGATAAACAGTAAAAAAATGGATTACAGCTTTCATTGGGATGAGCAGGATAGTCCAGAGACAATTAATACGAGTAAAGCAGGTCCGTCGACTGAAGTGTCTCCGCTTGAAGAATTGCCGAATAAAACGCTTTATCATCAACAATCCATTTTGGATCCGTATGTCGATCATCTGCTGACCTATATTGACTTGGCAAAACTCAAACCATTAAAACTGGTTGTCAATGCAGGCAACGGCGCAGCTGGTCATGTAATCGATGCGATTGAAGAGCGGTTTAAATCAGTTAACGTGCCCGTTGAATTTATTAAAGTGCATCATGAAGCCGATGGCAGTTTTCCAAATGGTATCCCCAATCCCTTATTACCCGAAAATCGCGCAGCGACTGCCGATGCAGTAATTGCCAATAAAGCGGATATGGGAATTGCCTGGGACGGCGATTTTGACCGGTGTTTTCTATTTGATGAAAATGGCCGGTTTATCGAAGGCTATTATATTGTTGGCTTGCTGGCAGAGGCATTTTTGCTTAAGTCGCCAGGTGAAAAAATCATCCATGATCCACGTTTAACCTGGAATACCATTGATCAAGTTGAAGCGGCTGGTGGTAAGCCGATTCAGTCTAAAACTGGTCATGCATTTATCAAGGAACGTATGCGCCTAGAGAATGCAGTTTATGGTGGTGAAATGAGTGCCCATCATTATTTTCGCGACTTTGCCTATTGTGACAGCGGCATGATTCCATGGCTTTTGGTAGCTGAATTAATCAGCGTAGCAGGTAAGCCTTTGTCTGAACTAGTCAATGAACGTATGGCGAAATACCCATGTAGTGGTGAAATCAATTACCGGGTAGAAGATGTGAGTGTCATTCTCGATAAAATTCTTAAGCATTTCTCTGCTGAGAATCCAGTTATCGATAGAACCGATGGAGTTAGCCTCGAATTTGGCCAGTGGCGGTTTAACTTACGCTCATCCAACACCGAACCATTGCTGCGTTTGAATGTTGAATCTAGAGCTGATGAAGCATTGATGAATGCCAAAGTGGCAGAAATTGAACAGTTAATTCATAGCTAATGCGTATCTTTGTCACTGGCGCAACGGGATTTGTCGGTCGAGCTTTAGTTGATAACCTTATTGCAGATGGACATAGCGTTATTGCTGGGGTCAGAGCAATTTCTGCTGAATTACCGGTTGAAGTCGAACAAAAGCTGGTCGGTGATTTAAGATTGCTACTGGATGAGCAGAATACATTTACTGATATTCTTAAAAATGTTGATGTAGTTATTCATACTGCAGCTCGAGTGCACATCATGAATGATAATTCAGTCGACCCTTTAACTGAATTTAGGAAAGTAAATGTTACAGCGACTCATGAATTGGCGAAACAAGCTGCCAGAACAGGAGTAAAGAGGTTTATTTTTTTGAGTTCGATTAAGGTAAACGGAGAATCTACGGATAATCGTGAAGTTTTTCGTGAGACAGATGAACCCTTTCCGGAAGATGCTTATGGACAATCAAAACTTGAAGCAGAACAGGCATTATTCGAGTTAGGCCATACAAGTTCTATGGAGATTGTGGTTATTCGTCCACCTTTAATCTACGGGCCTGGGGTTAAAGCTAATTTTGCCAATATGATAAACATTATAAAAAAAGGTATTCCTCTACCTTTTGGAGCTGTTGCCAATAAACGGTCCATGTTGGCAATCGATAATTTAGTGAGTTTTATAAAGCTATCCATGACGCATACTGCTGCAACCAATCAAATTTTTTTGATAGCGGATGGAGAGGATGTTTCCACCACAGAGCTACTAAAAAAAATTGCCAAAGCTTATAAAAAATCATCACGATTGATACCTGTTCCAGTTTCCTGGATGATCTTTTTTGCAAAACTACTTGGTAAACAAAACATCGCCATTCGTTTATTTGGTGATTTACAAATAGATATCGGTAAAGCACATCGAGTGCTTGGTTGGAAACCCATAACGTCAATGGATCAACAACTTAAGAAGATGTTCGAGTGGGATATCAACTCAAACACTACAAAACATTAAAATGAGAATTCCATGACCTCTGTTGTTATTCGTATATTGGATATTATCTTTTCTGTTATTGGTTTGTTAATAAGTTTACCAATACTGTGTATTTTGTTTATTGTCGGTTGGTTTGATACCGGATCACCTATTTTTCGTCAGCAGCGAGTGGGGCGTTATCAAAAGCCTTTTACATTAGTGAAATTTCGAACCATGAAAAAAGAAACTGCCCATGTGGCCAGTCATCTTGCAAGTGCAACATCCATCACGCGATGGGGACGATTTCTGCGCCGAACCAAGTTGGATGAATTGCCACAACTATGGAATGTATTGAGGGGGGAAATGAGCCTTGTTGGCCCCAGACCTTGTTTGTTTAATCAGCATGAATTAATCCATAAGCGTAAGTTAAAAGGAGTTTTTAATGTAAGGCCTGGTATCACCGGGCTCGCTCAAATTAATGATATTGACATGTCTAGCCCCACTCTATTGGCTGAGACTGATGCTAAAATGTTGTTTGAGTTTTCAATTCTGAACTACTTCCGATGTATTTTGCATACAGTACTAGGTAAGGGGGCCGGAGACCGAGTGCTTTAATACACAATGTATTAAACAGAACAAGGCTTACTGAAGCTTTAATGTCTGGTATCATATTCATCCCAAGTATCATTTCGAGCCATACTCTTTATCGCAAGTAAATAGTTTAAAAGCCATGGATGAACATGTTTTAACAAGGAATGTTTTTTATTACACTCCCATTCAATTTAATTCGTAGCCTTTGTTGCCAAATCAAAGAAATATATGTTGATACCCACTCTTTTATGTGGTAATGCGGGTTCAAAAATTTGGTCACTTTCCCGTCCAATGCATCCCAAATCGTTTATCAGTCTAAGCGGTGTTAGAGGGGGGGGGCTGCAAAACAAAACAACATCAGCGAACCTCTCACGACAATCATCAATCGAGATATTGGGGGAGCTACCTTATCTTTGAAAAAAGCAAGCACTTTAAAATAAAACGGATAGAGTTAAACATCCCGCTTTTTTTTATTCTGTATATGAGTGGAAATCTATATTCCAGGGCGTTGGCTTGTGCTTAAAGGTGAAGCGAGGACTAAATCTTGACCATCAAACAAAATGGCTCGACTTTAATTCCTGCAAGTCACAAACACCACCTATGTAATGTAACAGAGGAATCACTTGAGATCATAGAAGTTCGAACCGGAAAATATGTCGGCACAAAGATAAGATTGTGCGGATTGTTGATGTATATAGACGTTGAAAATAGTCAACAAATTTTAATTTTTTATCTTAATACTTTTTTAAGGCTTAGTTTTGCAAACCAAAAATCTTAATTTATTAGTGGTGGCAGTAGACTTTTTACCAAAGGTTGGTGGTATATCTACAATGGTTCATCATCTTTGTAATGCTCTAGTATCAAATGGTGCCGATGTTACCTTATTGGCTCCAAGCGGTTCATACATTCCTGATGAATTTTTTGCAAAATATAAGCTAGTCGTTGATGAAAAATCAAAAACAAATATTCGCGAAGGAGACGCCGCAAAGACCGAGGATGAGAGGATTCAGATGTTCTTGCAAGGGTTAAATGAAAAGTTTCATTTCTCAAGGATTGTATTGATGCATCCATTTTATTATGGATTTCCGACTTTAATGTTTTCAATAAAATCTCATATACCAATAACTTCTGTATTTTATGGTTATGAACTCAATGCTTTGTTAGTTTCAAGAGTCCCATTTTTAGAAAGAATAAACGGTCTAAGTCACTCACCAAATTCAATAAGGCAACGGACTTTTAAGATAATAAAAAAATCTAATGAAATATTAGCTATTAGCAATTACACAGGAACATTAGTAAAAAGAGTAAAGAATAATATTGTATTGAAAATTAGCGGATGTGGCATAAGTCAGCATGATTTTGAAAGAGAGCTTTTAATTTCACCAAATTTTGACCGTGAGATAAGAATCGAACGTCGAAACATCCTAAATGTTCATAATGCTAAACAACCAATGATAGTTTTTGTTGGGAGGTTAGTTAACTCGAAGAATGTTGGTCTTATTGTCAATGCTTTGAAATATTTACCTGATGTGCGTTTTACTGTTATCGGCGATGGGCCTGAACTTACTTCACTTAAAAATCTTTCGGAAGAAAACGATGTAGATAAACAGATATTCTGGCTTGGTGAAGTCAGTGAAGAACAAAAATGGACTTATTTAAGAGCCGCAGATGTTTTTGTTCTAGCTTCACAAGAGTTGCCTTCTGGGCAAGTAGAAGGATTTGGAATTGTTTTGTTAGAGGCTACGGCTGCTGGTATCCCAGTTATGGCAGCTAATAGTGGTGGAATGGTTGATGTTGTGAGCGACAATGTAAACGGATTTCTTTTTGATCCTATGAATTCCCGCGAATTAGCTGAGAAAATAAAAATATTGATATCTGATGATAAGAAATCATTTAATTTTGTAGAAAAAGCAAGAAACCAAATTAAAACGAAATTTAATTGGAATACAATTGCATCAAAAATTATAAGTAATTGGAATTAGTTAGTTAAAATGAATAATAAAGAAATAGTAAGTCGCAAACAACGAATTTTAATTATGACAGATAGATTTCCTCCATACTCAGAAGGTGGTGCAGAGATTAGTCTTTTTATAGTTATTTCTCATTTGTTAAAATATAACTATGAAATTACGGTCATAACTTTAAATGATAAAGTGAACGAAGTTCTATTCACTCTTCATAATGGTATTCAAGTTTATAGCGTTCCATATTCCTCCTCCTGGCCTACAGGTTTTTGGGAAAATCGGTCACTAACACACAAAAAACCAATTTATTTCTGGAATAAAATTTGGCGATTAAAATCTTATTTTGATTATTTAATGAGAGGTCGTCGATATGGGATTTTATTAGAGAAAATCGAAAAATATAAACTCTTTTCTGCTCTTAGAAAAAGAAAATTATTAAGATACCTCCCAATTATGGATGAAGATATTTCTAATATTCCTTCTACCCATCAAGATATAAAAAATATAATCAAAGAGTTTAAACCAGACCTTGTTCATGCAGATAATTTTAGAAGTATTCTTTTGGCATCCGCATTATTACCGAGTTCACTACCATGGATAGCGCAAGTTAGAGATAATCGTTTTTTTTGTGCAAATCTTGGTCAGCCGATGAATGTAAAGGGGCGAATATGTCAATCATGTGGTTTTGAATGTGTAGATCATTTATCTTCTAAGCTAAAAGAGCTAACTAAAAAATATATGGATAAAGATTTGTTCTTTAGGCAAAACGCTCTTACTAAGGCTGATAGAGTTGTTGTAACTTCTACATTTCTCAAACATCAAATTCTGTCCATCACAGGTGTTCAAAACATTGATTTAGTGAGCAATCCCGTTGATGAGATGGAGCTTTCAGAATCAATACTAAGCACTATTCGTCAGGCTGATCCAAAAGAAATTCTTATTGTAGGAATGGTTAATGAAAATAAAGGCCAACTAGGGATTGTAAGGTGGTTAGATAGATTATCTGAAGCGTTAGTTGATTACAGAATTGTTATAGCGGGCAGAGGAGAAAGGCTTACTGCTCATATTAAAAACCTCATAGCGTCCAAAAAATATTCTGACAGAGTTGTTTTTATAGGGTATTTGGGGCGCGAAGAGCTCTACAGAGCATATGCACGTGCATCAGTTGTTGTCTGTCCAAATATATGGCCAGAACCATTTGGACGTGTACCTCTAGAAGCAGGAATTTCCCGAAGACCCGTAGTGGCGTATGCTGTTGGAGGAATCTCTGAAAATATAATTCATGGAAAAACTGGTTTATTGGTTCCTGAAAATGATGAAGATGCTTTGGTGGAGGCTATATTGATGTTAATGAAAAATACTGAATATGCTGAAATGTTAGGAAAGCAAGCATATGATCATATTCGTAATAATTTCACTGTAACTATCACTGCAGACAGTTTAGCTCACAGTTGGTCTAAAGCCACTAACATACCTACATATTACAATGGTGAACAATAAGTGCTTATTCGATGAATATTGATGACTTGTTATTGAGGTTTCAACCCGAAAAAAATTCAGTTCAAGCTGAATATTTATCATATGAGAATTATTTTCGAGCTAGCGATAAAGCTATTGTCGGAAGGTATGAAGAACTTAAATTTCTATCAGAAAAATTATTGGAACGTAATCCAAATATTAAATCCTGGCTTGATATTGCATGCGGAGCTGGACAATTATTGCCAGTGCTTCAAGAAGTGAATATTAATGCATATGGTATTGAACTTGATCATGGTCTATCCCTGAAAGGCATAGAAGATGGAGCAAATATATTTTGTGGAGAGGCGATTCAGGTTCTGGAATTATTAGTTGAAAATAACATTCAGTTTGATGTTGTTTCATGCTTACATTTAATAGAACACATGGATTGGGATAAAGCCGAAAAACTGATCTCATTAATTGAAAAGGTTTTAAAACCTATGGGGCACAGTGTAATTGTGACGCCCAATGCCAAAGATCTTAGGGTGATGGCAGGTTCATTCTACAGAGATCCAACACACATCAGGCCATACCCAGAAGAGCTTTTACAGTATTTATGCCATAAAAACAAGTTAGAACCAGTTTATTCAGAAACATTTAATCGATTTTTTGGTGATGAAATTTCTTTGAACAAAGATGACAAAATAACTCAGGCAAAACAAAATATTAAAATGGCATCTGATCTTATGGTAAAGCTAAAAAAAGATAAATTATGCTGATATTCTTTAAAAAAATTAAGTCGTGGATCATTTTTCAAAAAACTTTAGTTAGAAGGTTAAATGCTCATGATGATGATATAAATAATCTCCGTAAAAGAATTTCGGAGTGTGATCAAAAAAATAACTTATCAATCTTAAAATCCCAAAACTATTTAATTGAAAAATTGAATATACTCGATGATGGGATAAGTGATTTGAATAAAATAGTTTCAAACAATGAAAAATTAATACAATATAATTCAAATAAATTTCAAAAAGACAAAGAGCAGCTCATAAATATCCAAGAAAAAATTATTTATTCAATAAATGATATTTTAACGGAAGTTGAGGCCGCTAATAAATTAATTTCTCGACATACCTCCGGATTAAATACAATAGTAATTGGTGAAAAGAATGATGATGTTTAATTTATTTAATTAAAAGATATATATTTTCAGGAATCTTGTTAAATTATAAAAATAATTTGGGGTTAATCTTGAACTTTATTGGTTCTATTATTCATGCTTTTAAACGATTACCGAACACCTTCTCGTTGGCTTGGGTACTTGCATGGCGTGATTTTCAAGGACGCTATCTGGGGTCTAAAGCGGGTTATTTTTGGGCGATTCTATCACCATTACTTTATGGTGTGGTTTTTGTTATTTTGCGCGATCAACTATCTAAGCAAGGAGCAGAAATTGATACTGGTGGGGTTCATCCTATAATATTCGCTTTCTTCGGAATTATGTTGTACCAAGTTTGGTACGAAGCTCTAACTAATCAGCTTAATCATCTTAGAAGCGCTAGTGCATTTCTGAGGAATATAAAAATTGATCCGGAGATATTTGCTGTTTCTGCGTTTATCCTGTCATTACTAGATCTTGGCGTTCGAGTAATTCTACTCATTATTTTTATGGTGATCTTTTCGGTGCCCGTTGGACCACTTTTTTACTTAGCCCCAATAACTTTAATGGCAATAGTATTTACGGGAAATGCTATAGGTTACATTCTTGCGCTTCCGGCTAGTTTTTTTAGTGACATAGGAAAATTCATTCAATCCATTTCATTAGGTATCTTACTGGCAACACCAATTTTTTATTCAGCAACAAATTCAACAGATTCAGCATTTTATTGGATACAGGTTTTTAATCCATTAGCTACCACTTTAACATTGGCAAGAGGAGTGGTTTTTGGCGGCGAATTAATTTTCTTAAATGCAGCTTTAATATGGTTATTGGTATTGAGTGTTCTAAGTATTTTTATGTTGGGTGTGTATCGCATAGCATGTCCTCTCATTATTGAACGTTTGTAATAAAAGGAAAAAATGCTGTGTTAATAGAAGTTAATAAACTGTCTAAAAAATTCAGTCGTAATTTATCTTTAGCACTTCATTATGGTTTTGTAGATTCGATAAACAATATATTTCCGGTCAAAACAAATCATACTAAGTTACGAAAAGGTGAATTTTGGGCATTACAAGACGTTTCTTTTTCATTGAAAAGAGGTGACAGACTTGGGATTCTAGGAAGAAATGGTGCTGGTAAATCTACTTTAATGAAATTACTCGCCGGTATTCTTCGGCCAGATCATGGGACGATCAAAATTAATGGTAGCATCGATCAAATGATCGAGCTTACCAGTGGTTTTCATCCAATGATGACGGGATATCAAAATGCACGTTTGAGGGCAAGATTAGTAGGTATATCGGAGATTGAATTCAAAAAATCAATCAATGCCATGGTTGAATTTACCGAGCTTCAAGATGCTATTCATACACCAGTGAAGTTTTACAGTTCTGGTATGAAAGCCAGACTTGGTTTTGCAGTATCAACGATGAGAAAGCCAGATATATTAATTATCGATGAGGCCTTAGCCGTTGGGGATTTAGATTTCCGTTTGCGATGTTATGAGTTTATTGCCGATCATTTGAAAGATACAGCTTTAATATTTGTTTCACACTCTTTAGGGCATATTAAACGTTTTTGTAACCAAGGCATGGTTCTTGATAAGGGAAGGGTCACTTATCATGGAGATATATTGAAATCGATAGAACTTTATCAACATGCTGTAACTTCTGTGGGTGACGTTGGACAAAGTAAGGGATTAAATCCTGAGCTTTTAGCTTTTTCATTAATTTCTGCTGAACACAATGTTTATCCCATAGTAAGTTTTGGAACTAAATTGCTTTTAAAGATTATTCCAAAAAATATTCCTAAAGATTCAATTATATCTGTTCAATTGGCAGATGATTCAGGCAGAGCCATATTAGAATTCAGATCGGAGCGGGCGGATAAAAAACTGGACATGAGTATGCCAATTACTTGTGATTTAGGAGAGTTGTATCTAAATGCAGGATTTTATTTAGTTAATATCATCGTTTACCAGCAAGATAGTTTCACACTCTTATCCTATTCTCCTTGGAAAAAATTCCAAGCAGTTGGGAATTTATCTGGTCATGCACCTATCCAGCCTGCAGGGAAGTGGTCTCAATAGTTAGCGTATTGGTAATTAATACTAGCTTAGAAAGTGGAGGAATTTGCATAAATGATAAATTTTGAGTGCCCAATTTGTAAATCTACAAATTTTAAAGATTTCAATGGGCGTAGTAATGCCCAATGCTCAAATTGTAAATCTTTAGAGCGGTCACGTTTAATGTGGATGATCTTACTTAAAACAAATTCATTGACCCCAAGTATAAGAATATTACATATTGCTCCAGAAATCTGCTTGCTTGAAAAGTTCACCATCAAGTATGGTGAAAGCTATCATCCTTGCGATTTCAATCCTGCAAAATATAAAAATAAACACTGTCATATATTTCCAATAGATCTGTGTCGTGATGCATCTATGATGCCTTCAGGTGTGTTCAATTTAATATTACATAATCATGTGCTTGAGCATCTTCCTTGTGATATTACTCCTGTAATTACGGATCTAAATCGACTTCTCGCTCCTGGTGGAATGCATCTATTTTCTGTTCCATTTATAGGAAAATTTACAGTTGAAGATTTATCACCACTTTTATCTGCTGAAGAGAGGACCAGGCGCTTTGCTCAGTTTGACCATATGAGGTTATTCGGAACAGAGGATTTTCCAATTTATTTAGAAGAAAAATTTGCAAGTAAGATAAGACATTTTAATTTGAGAAGTCTATTCAATGAGAATGATATGTTGAATGCAAACATCCCGGTTGAAGTACTAGATGAAATAGGTGGACATAGCTTTTTTTATTATCAAAAATCTCTTAACCCGTAAGAAAGATTTAAAATGACCAGTATATTGTCACAATATGAAAAAAAAATATTTTCGCAAAATGGTGAAGATGGAATAATTACAACAATATTCAATGTTATAGGTATTAAAAATTCTTATTTTGTTGAGTTTGGGGTCGGCGATGGAAATGAATGTAATACTCGATTATTACGAGAAAACGGCTGGAATGGATTATGGATGGATGGGACAAAATCAGATAATTCGTTTGTTTATCATGAAAAAATTACTGCTGAGAATATAAATTCTTTATTCGAAAAATATTCAGTCCCACATGAGTTTGATCTTCTTTCTATTGATATTGATTCCAATGATTATTGGATCTATAAAGCAATTAATGCTTGCTATTCACCAAGAGTGATTATAGTTGAATATAATGCGTCATATCCCCCTCCTCAATCAAAAACTGTAGTCTATGATCCTGATTTAACATGGCAAGGTACAAACTATTTTGGTGCCAGCTTAGTTGCATGGATAAATATACTCAGAGCTCGTGGATATTCGTTAGTTGGATGTGAATCAAGAGGGGTTAATGCTTTTTTCATTAAGAATGAATTGATCCGTAAACCCTTTACTCCACTTGATGCTAATGAGGCATTCGTATCACCTAAATATGGACAAAAAAATGGAAATGATTGGATGGGGCATCGTTCGGATAGTAGAAAACTTCAAGACATATAAATTTTAAAACAAGTTTTTAATTATTAGATGTTAATTAAATGGAAAATAAGTACATTAAAATGCAATTTCTAAATATTCTGTTTGCCATATACGTAAAAAAAGTAAAGTGTCTTCCATTTACTGATTTTGAAATTCCAATTATCAATGAATCGTTTGAACTTATTACTCATAACCAAGATGATCATGTCTCTAGGAAAATGCACAAAATTACAGTTTGGGAGCCGACAGAGACTCGATGTGTAATTGAAATACTCTCACCTAATGACTTTGTAATTGATGTGGGAGCGAATATTGGTTATTACACTGTACTTTTTTCAAAACTAATTGGTTCTCAAGGTGAAATTATTGCTCTTGAACCTGATAAAAAGAACTTTTCCATCCTCTCTTTAAATGTAAAACTCAATCAGATTAAAAATGTAAAACTTTTGTGTGCTGCTGCTAGCGATTTTCAAGGAGATGGTATGCTTTACTCTTCGAATTGGAACTTTGGAGATCATAGAATTTATCCTAGCCAAGATCAATCTAGTGGAAACAATATCAAATTAATCACGTTAGATGACTTGAT
This sequence comes from Methylophaga sp., assembly GCF_030651745.1. The sequence goes on along the minus strand of NZ_JAUSCC010000151.1, from coordinate 8,930 downwards.
TAAACAAAGAGGTAAGGCGCCAAAATTGTTAAAAATTGATTGTCAGGGGGCTGAGATAATGATTCTTAAAGGTCTTAAAGAGTCATTAAATTCCGTAATGCGTCCTAAATCAATAATAGTTGAATTTTGGCCATATGGAATAACTCAAAGTGGCGGTGAGGTAAAAGAGCTTTTAGATTTACTTCCTAGTTCCGAATATGTGTTATGGGATATTAGTAGATGGCATGATTCACCTAAAAGAACATCAATAGCAAACTTAGAAGCTCTATCTAACAATGAAATCGCCCCTGAAACCCAAATGTTTACTAATATTCTAATGGTGCTTTCACAAGAAGTTGAGCTTATAAAAAGAATCGATTCACTTTGTGAATGAAAATGTATTCATCTAGAGTGAGTTTTCCCGCGATAAGATGTTTTTTTTTAACATATATTAAAACTTTACGAAATATTAAAAAAATATAGGATCAACATGAAAGCAATTGTTACTGGGATTACTGGTCAAGATGGCGCTTATCTTGCTGAGTTGCTGCTTGAAAAAGGTTATGAAGTTTATGGTACCTATCGTCGAACAAGTTCAGTCAGTTTCTGGCGAATCGAAGAGTTGGGGATAAATCAACATAAAAATCTTCATTTGGTAGAGTATGACCTTACTGACTTGTCAGCCAGTATCCGTTTGCTGCAAAACACTGAAGCTACGGAAGTTTATAATCTTGCCGCTCAGAGTTTTGTGGGTGTTTCCTTTGAACAGCCGATTACGACGGCTGAGATCACTGGGTTAGGTGCTGTTAATTTGCTTGAAGCGATTCGAATTGTTAATCCCAAAATTCGTTTTTACCAAGCATCTACTTCTGAAATGTTTGGTAAAGTGCAGTCAATCCCACAGACCGAAGAAACACCATTTTATCCTCGTAGCCCATATGGTGTTGCTAAACTCTATGCTCATTGGATGACAATTAATTATCGTGAGTCTTACGATATTTTTGGTTCTAGCGGCATTTTGTTTAATCACGAATCACCGCTACGTGGTCGAGAATTTGTCACACGTAAGATTACAGACAGCGTTGCTAAAATTAAGCTGGGTAAACTTGACATCCTCGAACTGGGCAACATGGATGCAAAACGAGATTGGGGCTTTGCTAAAGAATATGTTGAAGGTATGTGGCGGATGTTGCAAGCAGATGAGCCTGGTACGTTTGTACTGGCAACAAATCGTACCGAAACAGTTAGAGACTTTGTATTGATGGCTTTTAAGGCAGTCGATATCAATCTTAAGTTTGAAGGTGAAGCAGAAAATGAGATTGGTATTGATGAAGCTACCGGTAAAATGTTAGTAAGAGTGAACCCAAAGTTTTACCGGCCTGCTGAAGTTGAGTTACTGATTGGTGATGCAACGAAAGCGAAACACAAATTGGGTTGGGCACCTGAAACAACACTTGAAGAATTATGTTCCATGATGGTGAAAGCCGATTTACGTCGAAATGAAAAAGGCTTTTCACTTTAAACACATTCTTGGGCTTTACTCTTAATGACTGTTTTTATGTTCTAAATGATAGATAAAAGGTTATTTAAATGCGGGTTTTAGTCACTGGGTTGGATGGGTTTACTGGGCAATATGTTGAAAAAGCACTGCAAAATGCAAGGCATGAAGTCATTGGTTTAACAGCAGACTTATTAGACAGTAAGGCAGTTGAATTTGAAATTGCAGACAAAAAACCTGAAGCGGTAATACACCTTGCAGCTATTGCATTTGTTGCTCATGGGGATGTTGATGCAATTTATCAAGTCAATGTGCTTGGCACGCGAAATTTATTGTTGGCATTGTCTAAAAATGCGCCTGATGTAAATAAAGTGCTATTAGCAAGTAGCGCGAATATTTATGGTAATACAGAAGGGGTCATGAATGAATCCATGTTACCCGCACCAGCCAATGATTATGCTGTTAGTAAACTAGCCATGGAATATATGGCTAGACTCTGGTTGCCAAAACTACCCATTGTGATCACCAGACCTTTTAATTACACCGGTGTTGGGCAATCGGATAATTTTCTGATACCTAAAATAGTCAGCCATTTCCGCCAAAAAACAACAGATATTGAGCTTGGAAATTTGGACGTTTGGAGGGAGTTTGGAGATGTCCGAGCGGTAGCAAAAGCCTATGTTAAATTGCTTGAAAGTGCGCCGGTGGGAGAAGTGTTTAATATTTGTTCAGGACAATTATATGCGTTGCGGGATGTAATTGACTTATGTCAGAAAATCACTGGTCAGCAAATTACAGTAAAGGTAAATCCTGCATTTGTCAGATCAAATGAAGTTAAACGCCTTTGTGGCGACGGAGCAAAACTTCATAGAGTTATAAATGATTGGCAGATGCCGTCATTAGAAGAGACACTTGGTTGGATGCTGAAGGAGTAGCAAGTTTTTGAAGGTTTTAATTGATGTTGATGCGTTAATACCACCATTATCTGGCATAGGGCGCTATACTCTGAATCTGGTTTCTGCCCTACAGACTTCTAGTGCAGTGGAAGAATTGAAATATATTCGTTCGGGCAAAATCTTAAATGAATTAACGTTAGAAGCAGGGCCGTCCTCAGCGAGGCAGGTCGCGCGTAGGATACCTTTCAGGCCGCTATTTCGCTGGGCAAGACACCAATACATTACTCAATGCTTTACGGCTCGGTCAAGCGCTTTAGCTGATTATGTATACCATGCTCCCAACTATATGCTCTTACCATTTAAAGGACGATCGGTGGTGACTATTCACGATTTGTCTTTTTTGAGACATCCGGAATTTCATCCGGTCGATAGGGTAGAGTTCTGGAAAAAGCATATCCATAAAGTTGCTGAACGAGCTGATCAAATTATTACTGATTCGGAGTTTCAACGTCGGGAAATATGCGAGCTGTTGAATGTGGATGATAATCGGGTTTCCAGCATCTATTTGGGGGTAAACAGTAATTTCCAAGCATATGATGAGTCCCAGTGTTTCGATATTTTGCTAAAATATGGTTTACGTTATAAACATTTCAATTTAGCAGTATCAACGGTTGAACCCAGAAAAAACTTTCGCCGTATAATTAATGCTTTTAGCTCTCTACCGGAGAACTTGAAAGCGGAATACCCTCTTGTGATAGTGGGTAGTAAAGGGTGGTTAAGTGATGATATACACATAGCTATTGAAAGGTTGGTCGTTGCAGGACATGCCAAGTATCTTGGCTATGTTGCAGAGGATGATTTGCCTAAGCTATATGCAGCTGCGGCTATATTTATTTATCCATCCTTGTATGAAGGTTTTGGTTTGCCTGTCCTGGAAGCAATGGCTTGCGGGACTAGCGTACTTACATCCAATACAACCTCTATCCCAGAAGTGACAGGTGACAGTTGTATGATGGTTGATCCGACTTCTTCGGAGGATATTAGATCTGGTTGGCAACAGCTTTTGTCTGACAATACATTACGGGAGGAATATAGTTTGCTAGGAAAAGCTCGGTCAAAACAATTTACTTGGGAAAAGTGTCTAGATGAGACTTTAGCCATATACCAAAAAGATTAACAATGGCTAAAAAACAAATACGTGTTTTACATTTTTTCAAAACCTATTTTCCTGACTCCTATGGTGGTATTGAGCAAGTTATTAATCAAATCGCACGTGGATCCGCTGCACATGGTATTGAAACGCATGTACTTTCGTTAAGTAAAACAAAAGTCGAACGTACTATCACGCTAAACGGTCATAAAGTACATCGTGCAAAACAAGATTTTTACATTGCTTCTACAGGGATTTCTTTTTCAGTTTTTCTTCGCTTTTCTCAACTCGCCAAGCAAGCAGATGTAATACATTACCATTTTCCTTGGCCACTTATGGATATGGTGCATCTGCTGACACGCGTCAATAAGCCAAGTGTAGTTACCTATCATTCAGATATTGTCAGACAAAAACGGCTGATGAAGTTTTATCAGCCATTGAAAAACAGCTTTCTGTCAAGCGTAGATAGAATTGTTGCTACTTCACCTAACTACCTTAAAAGCAGTGATGTTCTCAAACGTTTTAAGGAAAAAGTGGAAATCATCCCGATTGGAATCGATAAAAGTCTTTATCCTACACCCGAAATAGAACGTGTTAATGAGTGGCGCCATGAAGTGGGAGATAAATTTTTCCTATTCGTTGGCGTATTACGATATTACAAAGGGCTGCATATTTTGATCGAGGCTGCGCGAACGGCAGATTATCCCATTGTGATAGTAGGCGCTGGACCTGTTGAGATGGAGTTAAAGGCGCTGGCTGATAGTTTCGGACTGAGAAATATTTATTTTGCTGGTCGTGTTTCAGACGCTGATAAAGTAGCTTTGCTCGAGTTATCTTATGCCGTTGTATTTCCATCTCATCTGCGTTCCGAAGCGTTTGGGATATCATTATTGGAAGGTGCTATGTATGGCAAGCCTATGATTTCCAGTGAAATTGGAACCGGAACAACCTTCATTAATATTGATGGAGAGACGGGGATCGTGGTGCCTCCGAGCGATCCAGCTGCACTCAGTCAAGCTATGAGCTGGCTTTGGGATAATCCAGTAGCAGCATCGCAAATGGGTATAAAAGCTGAAAAAAGATATTGGCAACTGTTTACTGCCGATGAAATGGTAGAAAAATACGCAGGGCTTTATCGTGATCTTGTCAAAAGAGCCAATTTGTAAATTCTCTCTTCTTGGTTATGATTTAGGGGGTACTTTTCATTTTAAAACTGATTTAAGTCATGGCGAGCCATGAGCATAACTAAATGATTTGTGACCGATGTCTCTATTTGAAACAGGATTATTTCCTGATAAGTAATTTTGCAAAGCTTTCCGCTAGACGTCCAGTGCATCAATATTTTAGTATCTGATTGCAGTTCGGATGAACTGAATTCAATTAATACAAGGAGTATGGAAAGATGTTTAAGAAATGGATTATTTCTTTATTGTTGGCGTTATCACTTTCTTCATTTGCTGCCTTCGCAGCAGATAAAATCAATATCAATAAAGCATCTGCAGATGAATTGCAGTTGCTGAAAGGTGTGGGACCATCTACTGCCGAAGCTATCGTGCAATATCGTGAGGAAAATGGTACTTTTTCCAGTGTTGATGATCTTGTCAATGTCAAAGGTGTCGGTGAAAAGAAAGTGGCTAGTTTAGCGGAGCAAGTAACGGTATCTGACTGAACCGGTGTTGTTAAATTTGAAGAAGGTGAGGCTAATAACCTCACCTTTTTTATGAGTCTTTAAAAAGCAACGGAAGTCGATACGGCCGATTCTGCTTGAATCACTAGCTTATCTTTCAGATCTTCATCCAAGTTTTGTTTTTCGGCTTCAGTTAAAAAATTATCATCACTGTTTGTAATGAAAAATACGTCTTCTACTTGATCGCCCAAGGTCACCATTTTTGCATTAATTACCTGTATCTGATGTGACAGAAAAACCTGTGCTACGGCAGACAGCAACCCTGGCCGATCATGTGTATATAACTCCATAACAGTATGGTTTAACTGTGAATTAGTTGAAAAAATTATAACTGGTTCAGTTTTAAACAATTTGGTGATGCGTGGCATCAATTGCGGTTTGTATCCAGAGGTGAGTTCTTCTCGGGCAAGTTGTTTGCTTAACGCTGTAATGATGTCCTCATAGCGTTGCTGAGCACCATTAATGATAAATGTATTCAGTGCTTTGCCATCACTGCTGATATTGATTTTGGCATCGAGAATGTTTAATTGTAATTGTTCCAGACAGGCTGTCATGGCGGCAAACAAGCCACGACGGTCTTGAGCGAAAATAAATAATTCTAGCGTGTGTTTATCATTATGTTGGCGTACCAGAATCAGAGGTTCTTGATCTGGTTTTTCCAAACGACCATTGCTTTGCCAGACGATTTCATCAACGGTATGGCGCAGAAAATAATCCAGATCGTATTCATGCCATAAAGTTGTGATTTTTTCATGATCCCAACCCATTTCAACCAGCTTATCCAGAGCAAGCTGATATTTTTTGAGACTTTTTTCCTGCGTGTTTTTTGCCTGGACTTCTGTGTGTTCCAGCCATTGATAGGTGCTGTGATAAAGCTGTTTGAGCAAGGAATCACGCCAGCCATTCCACAAATTATTGTTGGTTGCCCGGATATCGGCGACGGTGAGCAGATATAAATGATTCAAGCGATTCACGCTGCCGACTAAAGCTGCAAAGTCCTGAATAACCTCAGGGTCTTCCAGATCTTTCTTTTGGGCGGTAGAGGACATCGCCAGATGATGACGAACCAGAAAGGTCACTAAGCTGGTGTCGTAATCACTTAAATTATGTTGGGTACAAAATTGCTCTGCATCCTGCACGCCCAAAATACTGTGATCTCCGCCACGTCCTTTGGCAATATCGTGATAAATACCGGCGATGTAGAGCAATTCCGGTTTAGGCAGTTGGTAAAACACTTCGGAACATAGCGGAAATTCATCTTTGAATTCAGGACAGGAAAAACGCCGTAAATTACGCACCAGAAATAACGTGTGTTCATCCACGGTATAAGCATGGAATAGATCATGCTGCATCTGGCCGACAATTCTGCCAAATTCCGGCAAATATGCACCTAATACACCAAGTTGATTCATTCGACGAAATTCATGGGTCACACCTTTAGGCTGACGGATGATTTCCATAAACAGAGTGCGATTTTTGATATCAGCCCGAAAGCGCTCATCGATTAAATGCAGATGTGCATGGATCTGACGGATGGTCGAGGCACGAATACCTTTGATATGCGGATTTTGCTGCAGGATCAAAAACACTTCCAGCAGGGCATACGGATAGTAAGCAAAGATCCCGGAATTGATGGTTTCCAGATAGCCGTTATGTGATTGGAAGCGACGGTTTATCGGTTCGATATCCCGTGGCTCGTCGGCCAGGATGATGTTTTCTTCAAACAGCTGAAGTAACAATGAATTCATCTGACTTACCGCACGGACTGTTCGGTAATAGTCCTTCATAAAATGCTCAACGGCCATGCGGCTGTTGGTTTCAACGTAACCTAACTGTTTTGCCAGCTCACGTTGATGATCAATCATCATTTTTTCTTGTTTTCGACCGACGAGATGATGCAATGCAAAACGCACCCGCCATAAAAAACGGCGCGATTGCTGCAGAATATCGAACTCACTTTCTGCCAGAAAACCTTTGGATTTCAAACCTTGCAGATTACGTACATCAAAGTGTTGTTGTGCGACCCAATTGATGACCTGAATATCACGCAGACCGCCGGGAGATTCTTTCAGATTGGGCTCAAGATTATTGCCGGTATCGTTGTATTTATGATGGCGCTGGATTTGTTCCTGTTTCTTACGTTCGTAAAAAAGTCGGTTATCCCAGGTTTTGTTGGAAACCGTCAGTTGCTGTAACTGTTCAAATAACGTTTTATTGCCGGATAAAAACCGTGCTTCCAGCAGGTTAGTGGCAATAGTAATGTCTTCTTCGGCTTGTTGGCGGCATTCACTAATTGTGCGAACACTGTGGCCTATCTCCTGGCCGATATCCCACAATTGTGTGAGAAATATTGATAAGGCGGCCGGCGGTGTTTCGGCTACTGAATCATCCAATAGTACTAGTAAATCAATATCAGAGTGCGGGTGTAATTCACCGCGGCCATAACCACCTACTGCGATCAAACTTACGGTCGTTTCAGTCGCCAGGTTTTTTTGCCATAAAAATTGCAGCACTTCATCGACAAAATGCGATTGTTGATGCACCAGCCAATCAATGTCAGCTTGGTCTTCAAAAAAGCATTTTTTTAAATGCTGGGAGGCTTGAGCGAGAAGATCTCGACAGCCTATTGCATTATCTGTCTGGCCAAATTCCCAGACAGATTGTGCAGAAATTGCCATTGTTGGGGGCTCCTATGAGCGTTCTTCATCCCGAAGGGTTAAGATTTCATGACCGTCATCTGTCACCAGAATGGTATGTTCCCATTGTGCAGACAACGAACGATCTTTGGTGACCACCGTCCAGCCATCAGGCAGTTGCCGTACATGACGTTTACCGGCATTAATCATTGGTTCGATCGTAAATGTCATGCCAGCCTGCAAGGTCATGCCGGTATCTGGCGAACCGTAATGTAAAACCTGTGGTTCTTCGTGAAACACCTGACCAATACCATGTCCACAATATTCTCTGACAACTGAAAAATGCTCGTTCTCCGCATGCTGTTGAATAGCATGACCAATATCACCCAATTTTATACCTGGCTTGACCATATCAATACCAATCAACATACATTCACGGGCTACTCTGGACAGACGCTGAGCTAGAATAGAGGTCTTTCCAATGTGAAACATTTTACTGGTATCACCGTGATAGCCATCTTTGATAACGGTGATGTCGATATTAATGATGTCGCCATCTTTGAGCTTTTTGTCACCTGGAATGCCATGGCAAATCACATGGTTCACCGATGTACAAATAGATTTCGGAAAACCGTGATAATTCAGCGGGGCAGGAATGGCATTTTGCACATTGATAATATAATCATGGCAGATAGTATTTAATTCATCGGTAGTAATGCCCGCAACCACATGTGGCTCGATCATGGTTAACACGTCTGCAGCGAGTTTGCCTGCCACACGCATTTTTTCAATTTCTTCGGCTGTTTTAATGGTCACGCCCATGCCAGATCCTGATTGCTGTTAACGATAAAATGAGAAGACATAGTTTGCCGTAAAAACCCGTCAACCGCCAGCAAAGCGGCGGAATCAAAGCGATATACTGATGGTGCTTTGTTTTAGTTGGTAACTGTGGAATAATATGCGCGCCTTAGCAAAGGCAAAATCACACACGTGCCGACACAGTTTTCGGGGTGCTGTCTGAAAATTCAGATCAGTCGATAGCTGGGGTACGTGGAGGTTTAACCCCATATATATAGGTATAAAA
>NZ_JAUSCC010000149.1 GCF_030651745.1 Methylophaga sp. | reverse complement strand
ACCGTTTGGCCCCATAATGGCATGCACTTCGCCCGCATTGACCGTTAAATTGATACCACGCAAAATTTCTTTGCCATCAATTTTTGCGTGTAGATTTTTGATTTCCAACATTTTCATAATTGTTCTCTATTCATTTTTATTTGGTTGAGCGGCCTGACCCGCTTAACACGTGTTTGTTAGGTGAATGTTGTTTAACCAACTGAGCCTTCTAATGACAAGCCCAGCAGGTTCTGTGCTTCAACCGCAAATTCCATTGGTAATTCACGAATAACCTGTTTGCAGAAACCATTCACAATCATCGATACGGCATCTTCCACATCCAAGCCGCGCTGTTTGCAATAGAACAGCTGGTCTTCACTGATTTTCGAAGTAGAGGCTTCATGCTCAACCTGGGCAGTGGGGTTTTTTACTTCAATGTACGGGAAGGTATGCGCCGCACATTTATCGCCCATCAACAGCGAATCACATTCAGTGTAGTTACGTGCATTTTCCGCATTGGGTCCGATACGCACCAAACCGCGATAAGCATTCGATGAACGCCCGGCTGAAATACCTTTGGAAATAATGGTCGAGCTGGTGTTTTTACCAAGATGAATCATCTTGGTACCAGTATCGGCCTGTTGCATATTGTTGGTGACAGCGACCGAATAAAATTCACCAATAGAATTATCACCTTGCAATACCACACTGGGATATTTCCAAGTAATAGCTGAACCGGTTTCAACTTGCGTCCAGGAGACTTTTGAGCTTACACCACGGCAGGCAGCGCGCTTGGTGACAAAGTTATAGATACCACCTTTACCATTCTCATCACCGGGATACCAGTTTTGCACGGTGGAGTATTTGATTTCCGCACGATCCATGGCCACCAATTCGACCACCGCCGCATGCAGCTGATTTTCATCACGCATTGGGGCGGTACAGCCTTCCAGATAACTCACATAGGAGTCATCATCAGCAATAATCAAAGTGCGCTCAAACTGTCCGGTATTCGCCGCATTGATACGGAAATATGTTGATAATTCCATCGGACAACGTACGCCTTTTGGAATATAAACAAATGACCCATCAGTAAATACCGCGGAGTTCAAAGCTGCGTAGTAATTATCTTTCTGAGGAACCACACTGCCCAGATATTTTTTAATCAGTTCCGGGTGCTCATGAATGGCTTCAGAAATAGGCATAAACAAGATGCCTTGCTCAGCCAACTTGTCTTTAAAGGTATTTGAAACCGATACACTGTCAAAAACCGCATCGACTGCAACACCAGCTAAACGAGCCCGTTCATCCAAAGGCACACCGAGTTTTTCATAGGTACGCAATAACTCCGGATCGACTTCATCCAGACTTTTCGGTCCATCGGTTTTTTTCTTCGGAGCAGAATAATAGCTGACAGCCTGATAATCGATTTCCGGATAATGCACATGGGCCCACTCTGGGGTATCCATCGTTAACCAGTGGCGATAGGCTTTCAAACGCCATTCCAGCATAAACTCAGGCTCGCCTTTGATCTTTGAGATCTGGCGCACCACGTCTTCATTCAGACCGGGTGGCAGGCTGTCTGATTCGATATCAGTATAAAAGCCAGCTTTGTATTCTTTCTGCGTTATAGCTTCAAGTTGTTGTGTTTGATCATTCATGTTGATCACCATCCTGTAAAATAACTGCTTTTGCCCTGAAGTTGGGCGGATAAAATTGAACTGGTCGCGGGGCTGATAAAGAAGGTGTCAGCATGTCGGCTAACTTGACCTCATCTAATGCATGGAATACGGCATTGTTGATTTGATTCCAGTTTGTCTGCACTGAGCAATGTGTTTCTTGATCGCAATGTGATGTGTTACTGACACATTCCGTTAACGCAATCGGCCCTTCAATTGCCGTGATGATTTGGGCGACAGAGATATTTACCGGATCACCACTTAACGTATAACCACCCTGCACGCCGCGCTCTGAAGTCAACAGACCACTTGCGGATAACATTTTCAATATTTTACGTACCGTTGGCAGCGGCATGTGCACCGCATCTGATAACATATGCGCGCTGTGCTGCTTGCTGCGGTGTTCGGCAATGTAGCTCATCAGCACAATGCCATAATCTGTCAGTTTGCTCATGCGTAACATGTCACGCCCTCCTAATTGATACCATTATAGTATCAATTAACCGAATAACCAAGTGTATTAGTCGGCTATTCAGTCTGAAAGCAGTAGAAAAATATGAGACAATCGCGGAGCGAACTTCGCGGCTGATAAGATTACTAAACAACGCCAGCCTATATTTTAATTAAATTTTGAGAGTCATAAGACATGAAACTGAAATATCTCGCCTTCCTTCCCGTTTTATTTGGAGCTAATGTAATGGCAGAAAACGCCACCCTTGATACAGAACAACAGAAACTCAGCTATATCTTCGGCATACAAGTCGGTCAACAAATGATGATGGAAGGCGTTGAGCTGGAAATGGATGCATTCAGTGCAGGTGTGGCAGATATGATGGCTGGTCGTCAACCACAGATGGATCAGGCAACAGCCCAAGAAATCATCGGTAAATACCAACAGAAAAAATCACAAGAACTCGCTGCGCTGATGAACAAAAAGCAGGCAGAGTCTAAAGCCTATATGGCAGAAAATGCTAAAAAAGACGGTGTTGTAACGACTGAAAGCGGTCTGCAATACGAAATCATCGAAGCCGGTGATGGCGCTACGCCAACAGCAACTGACCGTGTTATCGCGCATTATGAAGGCAGTTTGATTGACGGTACTGTTTTTGACAGCTCGATTCAACGCGGTGAACCAGCAACCTTCCCAGTAAATGGTGTTATTCAAGGTTGGCAGGAAGTGCTGAAGATGATGAAAGAAGGCGCTAAATGGCGTGTCGTTATTCCAGGTAACCTGGCTTATGGCCCACAAGGTGCCGGTGAAATGATTGGACCAAACGAAACTTTGATTTTTGATATTGAACTGATTGCGATCACTCAGTAACAAGTATAAAAAATCACCTGAAGCCGCCTTCGGGCGGCTTTTTTATGCTTGTAATAACTGTTTATAAAACAGCCAGTCAAAATGCGGGCCGGGATCAGTTTTCCGACCCGGAGCGATATGTTCATGGCCAGTAATTCGAGCTTCCGACAATAATGGATATGTCGATAATAAAGCTTTGCTTGCCATTGCTAACTGTGAATACTGGGCTTCAGTAAATGCCGTTTCGTCATCCCCTTCTAATTCAATACCGATGGTAAAGTCATTACAACGTTCACGCCCTTCCCAACAGGAAACCCCGGCGTGCCATGCGCGTTTATGAAACGGGACAAACTGTTGAATTTTTCCATCACGCCGAATCAATAAATGTGCTGACACTTTCAGCTGAGCAATCTCGGCAAAATACGGATGCGCATTCGGATCTAGCCGATTTAGGAATAAATCTGCAATCCAACCGCCACCAAATTGACCTGGCGGTAAACTGATATTGTGGATCACAATACCGCTGATATCGTTCTCATCTAGACGATCATCATAATTTGGCGAGGGTAAAATCTCTGCCGCATCCAACCATCCGCTCTGCCTGTCGATAATCACTTTTTACTCCAACATGGGTTTGAGAATAGATTATCAGAGCTTTAACAGTTACCCTATCGACTGTTGAAATCGAACATCAAAGACTATGACCATTCAGAACTTTATCCCCGCCAATTTTATTGCTTCACAAGTCAAACTTTCATTACTCGAGGATATCGGGCAGCAGGATCTTACTGCGGATTTAATTCCAGCTGACGCTATTGCTAAAGCGACGTTGATGAGTCGCCAGAATGCCGTTTTATCTGGTAAAGATTGGTTTAATGAAGTATTCCATCAGCTGGATCCCGCTATCCAAATCAACTGGTTTTTTGATGATGCCGATCTGCTCACAGAAAATGCGCTGATATGCGAGCTTTCAGGCAATGCCAGAGCTTTACTCAGCGGTGAACGTACCGCCATGAATTTTTTACAAACCTTTTCCGGTACCGCAACCCAAACCAAACGTTACGCCGATATCATCAAAGACCTGCCGGTTAAACTGTTGGACACCCGTAAAACCTTGCCCGGTTTACGACTTGGGCAAAAATATGCCGTACGTTGCGGTGGTGGAGTTAATCATCGTTTTGGTTTATACGATGCAATATTAATCAAAGAAAATCATATCCTTGCAGCAGGATCGATTGCCGCAGCTGTGGCCCAGGCTAAAGCTTTGCATCCGCAGGTCTCGATTGAAGTTGAAGTCGAATCCATGAGCGAGCTTGAGCAGGCACTGAATACTGCAGCTGATATCATATTACTGGATAATTTTTCTCTGGAAATGCTACGTGAAGCAGTCAGTTTTACTAACGGCAAAGCAGCTTTAGAAGCTTCAGGTGGGGTAAATATGGACACCATTCGTGATATTGCCGAGACCGGTGTTGACAGAATTTCCGTCGGACAATTAACCAAGGATTTACAGGCTGTGGATCTATCAATGCGCTTTATTGATTAACAAAAAAGTAAGGCCGCATATAGCGGCCTTACGTTATCTGAATGATCAGAATTAAAGGGTAATTTTAAAACCAATCCAGCCAGCTCTTGGCGCTCCGGCACCAACAAAGCGTGGATCTTCATAATCCAGTCCGGGCGCTTCATCCGGTTCACCATATAAACCAAAGTTTTCGTACTCACTGTCAAACAGGTTGTCGACTTTGGCAAAGAACTGAACATTTTTGTTCAACTTGTAACGGCCGTGCAGATTAACCAATCCGTAACCGCTGATTTTCTTGTCTTCGTTTGCTTCATCACCACGGTAGTACTGGCTTGAGTGATATGAGGCTGTAGCGCCGACAGATAATTTGGGGGTAAAGGCATAATCAACACCAATCTTAATATTATGCTCAGGTATGCCCGGCAGACGATCGCCTTTTTTCACTTCAAAAGTTTCTACTTCATCGTCGACTTCACGAGCATAGAGGAAAGAATCTTCGAAGGTGGCACGGACATAAGAATAGTTGGCAAACCACAGCAATTTATCCTGCTGACCATTAACACCTAATTCCAGACCGGCACGAGCTGTTTTGTCGATATTGTCAAAGTTGCCCAATGTTAAACGTGGATCATTTACTTCATCTTCAACATCCGGGAAGAAGAACAAATCATCCTTCAACTGGGTATAAAACACACCAGCATTCCAGTTCATATTGCCATTTTGACCACGTAATCCTGTTTCAATGGTTCTGGCAACAACATCATCCAACGGTGGATCAGCCAAAAACGCATTTGGATAGGAACATGGGCTACTTTCTTCGGAACAAGTCAGCTCTGATGGTGTTGGAGCACGGTTTGATTCGCTATAGTTACCATAAACAGTCAGGTTATCGCGCAAGGCATACGTTAAACCCGCGGTCGGATTAAAGCGTTTGAATACGTGTTTGTTACCGCTTTCATTCAAATCCTGCTCACCACCTTCACTGGTTCCGGAAATATCAATCTGAATCCAGTTATAACGTCCACCAAAAGTCAAATCAAGACGTTCAGTTAACGAATGGGTGTTGGTAAAGAACAGACTGAAAGTATCAGTATTAATTTTGCCATCCACAATGGTTTCATCAACGATAACGCCTGTACCACTGGTTCCACGGCTATCGGTGAATTGGGCGATTTCAGACTGTGAAGAGTGCTTAACATCAGAACGATCATAAGACGCACCAACAATCAGTTGATTGTCACGACCGAACACATTATCCAGAAAAGTAGACTGCAAACCGAAGCCATAACTATCTTGTTTGGTTTTGCTGGTATTGTTTAATGCAACAAAATCATCATCGGCAAAGCCATATGCTGCAGCATTGTCAATAAAGATCTCATCAAGAACACCAGGATTATCATCGTCTTCTTCACCGACTTGATTACCGATAACGCTCAGCTCGGAACCATCGCCATTAAATGTGCTGCGATCACTACGACGATAATAGGTATTGGCTGACAACATCATCTTGTCATTCACCCAATGCGAGCCATTCAGAGTAAACATACGCAATTCGTTTTGCGTATTGTCAGGATGGGTAAATACCGCCTTACGATCATCTGCGACTAACTCAATCGGCGAAGCGCCGTTACCATTCAGATCACTATCAACCGCTGTAATACCAAAATCCAGGCTGCTGGTTTCATTCCGATAGCTTAGGTTAGAAAAGAACTGCTCAACTCTGGAAGGTGAAAAATCCCGCCAGCCGTCTTCTTTGGTAATAGAACCGGTTACAAAATAAGCAAAGTTGCCATCGCTGCCACCACTTTCGATAGTGCCGGAATCACGGCCAAAAGAGCCAGTGTAGGCTTCCAGACTATGACCTGGATGAGTAAAGCCATTTTTGGTTTGGATCGATAAGGCACCGCCCAAAGTGTTCAAACCAAATAATGGATTTGAACCTGACATCATGTTCATGCTGGCAATTGCAGATTTAGGCAACAACTCAAAATTGACTGCATCGCCAAAAGGCTCATTGATCCGCACGCCATCCTGATAAACCGAAATACCCTGCGCGTTACCCACTAATGGAGAAGCAGTAAAACCGCGGAATTTCAAATCAGGTTGGAAAGGATTGTTTTGCGCATTATTTACACTCACGCTGCCCATCGTCTGATTCATAAAATCAGAGATATCCAGCGCTTGACTCCGCTCAATTTCTTCAGCAGTAGCCGTTTGAACATTGCTTGGAATTTTATCTGCCTCCAGCCCCACACCATGTAATGGTGTGAGACTGATGACTTCGATGTTTTCAAGTTGCAGATCCGGTTCAGCAGCTAAACTGAGACCGGGGCTTAAAGCCGTTGCTAATAACGCAGGCAGGACACCGCGTCGAAATGGAATCGCCATCTTTAATCTCCCAGATTAATAATTTGTATTATTTTTTATAGAGCTTTCTATGAAGCCTGGGGCGATGCTAGCATGGCGTTTCATACATAGAATTAGGAAATTTTCCTAAAACACACAGGGAAGATTAACCCGTTGATTTTATTGTTAAAACCAAGCAAGTTTATTATGTAACTCTACAACTTCGCCAATGATTAGTAGCGTAGGTGCGACAGGTTGTTGTTTTTTTGCCAACTCGGGCAGATCCGCAATGGTACTGACCCATACCTTTTGATTCTCAGTGGTTCCCTGTTGAACCAAGGCCGCTGGCATATCCGCTCTCATACCGTGTTGTTGCAGTTGTTGGCTAAGAATATCCAGTCCAGCCAAGCCCATATACACCACGACTGTTTGGCGTGGCTGGACTAATGCCTGCCAGTTCAAATCCAGTTCACCTTCCTTTAATTGGCCGGTGACAAACACACAACTTTGTGAATAATCACGATGTGTCAGCGGAATACCAGAGTAGCAAGCGACGCCGGATGCAGCGGTGATGCCGGGGACAACCTGGAAAGGAATTTTCTGTTCGGCCAATGTGGCAATTTCCTCACCACCGCGACCGAATATAAATGGATCACCACCTTTTAAACGTAATACCCGTTTACCGGCCTGAGCATGTTGCAGCAATAACAGGTTGATTTCATCCTGCCGTTTGCTATGCCATGCCCGTTGTTTGCCGACATAAATCATTTCGGCTTCTTTACGCACTAACGCCAGCACTTCCTTACTGACCAGACGATCGTAAAACACCACATCCGCCTGCTGCATTAAACGTAAGGCTTTAAAGGTCAAGAGATCCGGATCGCCGGGACCGGCACCCACCAGATAAACTTCACCCTGTTGCAGTGCATTGTCTGCCGTATCTTCGATTAAGGTTTCAAGGGTTTTAATGGCGAGTTCATCACGCCCAGCCAATACATGATCGGCTACTGGCCCCTGTAAAACTGATTCCCAGAAACGACGACGTTGTTTCAATTGGCCAAACTTCGCTTTCACCCGATCACGATACTCCCCCACCAGTAAACCTAATTTACTGTAAGCCGGTGGTATCAAGGTCTCGAGCCGTGCACGTAATTGTCTGGCCAGAATGGGTGATTGTCCGCCGCTGGATATTGCTACCACAATAGGTGAACGATCTAAAACTGACGGCAGGATAAAGTCACACATCTCAGGTTGATCGGCCACATTGGCCAGTATTTTTTTGGCCTTGGCGGCCTGATAAACCTCAAGATTCACACTCTCATCATCGGTAGCTGCAATAACCAGCATTTGATCATCAAGATAATTTGGTGAAAATCTGTCGTTAATCCACCGCACCCTGCCCTGATAGTCTGCATCTTCCAATAGTTGACGTGACATCTCGGCAATTTCCGGAGCAATAATGGTGACCGTTGACTGTGCTTTTAATAACAAGCCGGCTTTACGGGCGGCAATTTCGCCACCACCAACTACCAGACAATGACGATTCTTTAAATCAATAAATATAGGTAAATAATCCATCTTACTTCTGTTGTGTTAAGGGTAATTCCACGGCTTGTAAAATATAGCCATCGGATAAATTCTGAATAAGAGCAACCAGTTTCAGTTTGTCCTGTTGCCAGTCAGGCATAAGCCTCACCTGATGTTCGATAAACGTTTCTCCAGAAGTTTCTAGTGCAAACGGACCCAACCATTCCCGCACCAGATTCTGGTGATTAAATGTCTTACCGGCATTATCTCCACCACGCACTTCACTGACCACATCATCTTCAATGATCGCAATATACAGCTTGCTGTATTGGCGGTTTTCTTCGCCGATGACCTGACTGCGGCTGTCGATCATCAACGCATCATCAATCCGATAGGCTGATAAACGAATCTTTGCCTGGGCATCAAATTCATTGAGAAAACTGACTGCTTCATCCAAGTTTTCCCGCCAATTGGGCAACGACTCACCACTCAACACAAATTCCGGTGTGTAGATGGTCTGATATCGGTTCAATAACGCCAGTTGTTTCTGTCTTTCAGAAAACACTGGTTTGGCAAAAGCATCGACCCAGCCTTTCTGATCATTCAGATAATCAATATGAAAACCTAAAACGATAAAATTGAGCTCAGTATTTTTTTGCTGTTGTTGGTATAACCAGCGTTCAGCCGGTGGGCAACTGCCACAGCCTTCTGAGGTGAATAATTCCAGTACTGCGGTATGTTTGGTATCACTAACGGCATGCCAGCGCTCTGCGTGAACTGTTAATGGCAATAAAACCAATGTCAGCCAAAATAGTTTATCTACAGACAGCTTCATATATCAGCCTCCTTCAGATCAACCGGTTTTATTCATTCAGACCCGGTGATACTGTGGAAATTTTTTGCGACATATCCTGAATTTCAACGAGTTCGCGCAGCACAGCCGTGGCATAACTTCCCGGCCCCAGCTCAAACTCTAACAGTAAACTGGTCTGGTTGATAAATTGCCATTTAAAATCTTGAGGAAATAATCGCAGTGCACGACGTTCCTGGCTTAAGCCAAGCTTTTCCAATTGTTGCTGCCAATCCTGCCAATCCGCCAAAACCGATTGCTCCAAGGCTAGCGTCTCGCCCTTACTGATAGCTTCACCTTTACCCCACAGAGGACCGGTAGGATGAATATCCATTTCCTGGATTCGTTGTTCAAGCACATCATCTTTGGTTTCTGCGACAAAATAACTGGCACGGGTTCCAGCCAGTAACATCACATCTCCAGCCAGCATCTGATTCCAGTTACCTTGACTGATGCGTTCAGCCAGCACCAGATTAAACAACCATGAACGTGCTGCTGAAATAATAATACTGCGTTGATTGCGTTTTTTTGGCTCAGTGCCTTCAGTAAACCATTGCTCGGCTTTTTTCAGGTTATTGCCATAATGGCCAAAGCGTTGTTCGGCAAAATAATTTGGCACACCCTGCTTGGCGATTGTTTGCAGATTTTGTTCCCAGATGGCTTGATCACCCGTGATATTGGTTAAGCGCAAACGAAAACGGTTACCAGCCAGCGCGCCGCGTTTGAGTTTTTTACTGTGCCGAACCGCTTTAAGAATTTTGATTTGCTCATTTTCAAACGCCAGCCAGTCAGGTTCCGGCAAGCCTTGTAAATTGACACTGAACCATTGCGAGGTCACGGCATGACGATCTTTCAGCCCGGCATAACCCACTGCAACCGGAGATACGCCAGCAAACCGGGCAATTTCCTGTGCCAGCCAATCGGTATTGGTATCGGTTTTCTGCACGTATAACCACACATGCGAACCTTCGCCTTCCGGTGAAAATGGCAGATGTTCTTCTACTTCAAAATAAACGGCTTTTTCACGTAATTGACCACTGCAAGTTGCTGCATTGTCAGATTGGCGCGGCAATGATATATAATCAAAATGTTTCAAACCGATTCAACCTTTTTAATAAGTGCAACAGCATGGGCGGCAATACCTTCCTTGCGGCCTGCAAATCCAAGTTTCTCGGTGGTGGTGGCTTTGATATTAATTGCGGTCGAATCAATTTGCAGATCACTGGCCAGCAACTCACGCATTTGTGGAATATACGGCGCTAATTTTGGAACCTGTGCCACCACAGTGGCATCCACATTGCCAACCTGCCAACCAGCAGCCACCAAATCATCATAAACCCGACGCAATAACACCCGACTATCGATACCGGCATAAGCCATATCATTATCCGGAAAATGATGGCCGATATCCCACCAGCCAGCCGCGCCAAGCAAGGCATCACATATTGCATGAATCAGCACATCACCATCAGAGTGCGCTTCCAGACCATGAGTATGCGGTATGGTGACTCCGCCGATAACTAAGGAACAATTTTCGGCAAACCGATGCACATCATAGCCATGACCAATTCTCACGCAGCTTCTCCACTTTCCTGTTGCTGTAAAAATAATGCGGCTAATGCCAGATCCTGTGGCAAGGTAATTTTGATATTGTCAGCATGACCGGCAACAATTTTAGGGTTCAAACCCATAAACTCCATTGCGCTGGCTTCATCTGTAACATTGATATTCTCTTGTCTGGCCTGAGTTAATGCCTCAGACAACGCCATTAAGCGGAACATCTGTGGTGTGGAAGCTCGCCATAATCCGCTGCGATCAACGGTAGCTTCGATATGATTATCGCTATCCACACGTTTAACAGTTTCAGTTAACGGCACTCCCAATATGCCACCAACAGGATCATTGACGAGTTGTTGCAACATGGCATCAATATCACTGTGCCTGATGCAAGGACGTGCAGCATCATGTACCAATACCCATGGATTTGTATCTGTCAGGCTCTGTAGAAACTGTAAAGCATTGCTGACCGAATCCGCTCGCTCATTGCCACCCATCGTGGTATATAACGGCCAATCTGCAGGTAAATTCAACGATGGCCAATAAGGATCATTTGCCGATAAGGCAATCACAACACCCTCAATTTGCGGATGACTGACCAGTCGACTCAGGGTATGAAAAATAACCGGACGATTATTCAACAATAAATATTGCTTTGGGCGATCGGCCTGCATCCTGCTGCCGATCCCCGCCGCCGGGACAACTGCCCAGACTTTACCGCTCATTTTCAGGTATATCGATTATATGAAAAAAGGTTTCTTCAGGTTTAACCATACCCAGTTCACTACGAGCCCGTTCTTCAAGCGCATCGA
Organism: Methylophaga sp.; assembly: GCF_030651745.1. The sequence continues at coordinate 4,024 of NZ_JAUSCC010000149.1, read as the reverse complement.
GGCCGCTTTTCAGATCGGCAACCTCGGCAGCTAACACCTGGTTACGCTCTTCTAACTTAGAATTATCAACTCGTTGCTTTTCCACTGTGTGATGCAAACGTAACAAAGCCGGCAAGCCATCATGGCTTAGCCACAATCGATATTGCAGCATCACAAATATAAAGGTCAGTACGATAAGTACTGTTTTCATATAGTGATTATCATCTAGATGGAAATGCCTGCAAACCAGGATAAACCGCTGCGTCACCCAACTCCGCTTCAATACGCAGCAATTGGTTGTATTTAGCAATACGATCAGAACGCGATAATGAGCCGGTTTTGATTTGTCCACATTGTGTGCCAACGGCCAGATCAGCAATGAAGGTATCTTCAGTTTCACCACTACGATGTGAGGCAACTGATTTATAGCCAGCTTCAGCGGCCATATTCATCGCATGCAGCGTTTCACTCAATGTGCCGATTTGATTTAATTTAATCAAAATTGCGTTGGCAACCTTCGCTTCAATACCTTGTTTCAAGATCTTGCTGTTGGTCACAAATAAATCATCTCCGACCAACTGAATACGATCTCCCAAACGTTCGGTCAGCAGTTTCCAACCATCCCAGTCGTTTTCATCCATACCATCTTCAATACTGATGATTGGATATTTGTTGCACCAGCTTTCTAATAAATCAGTCAACTCAGCAGCTGTCAGGCTGCGCTGTTCAGACTCGAGTCGATATGCTCCATCTTTATAAAACTCGGAACTGGCCACATCCAGAGCAATCATCACATCACGACCAGGCTCATATCCGGCATTGGTGATGGCTTGCATAATCAGTTCCATCGCTGCTTCATTTGACGACAGATCAGGAGCAAAACCACCTTCATCGCCAACAGCAGTATTCAAACCCTGAGCCAATAACACCATTTTTAAATGGTGGAAAATTTCGGTGCCGGCGCGTAACGCATCTTTAAAGCTTTTTGCACCGACTGGAACAATCATAAATTCTTGAAAATCCACACTGTTGTCAGCGTGCGAACCACCGTTAATGATATTCATCATCGGTACCGGTAAGGTGACTGCTTTGTCACCACCAAGATAGCGATATAAAGACACACCTTTCTCAGCAGCTGCAGCAACAGCAGTTGCCATCGAAACCGCTAAAATGGCATTCGCACCAAGGCGTTGTTTATTCTCAGTGCCATCGCAGGCGATTAATTTGTCATCCAGAGCAGATTGTTCAAAACAATCCATGCCGATAACGGCAGAGCGTAATTCATTATTGATTGCTTCAACGGCTTTGGTAACGCCTTTACCCAAATAACGTGATTTATCACCATCACGTAATTCGATCGCTTCGCGCGCACCAGTTGAGGCTCCAGAAGGCACAGCTGCTCTGCCTATAGCGCCACTTTCCAGAATAACGTCTGCTTCGACCGTTGGGTTGCCACGAGAATCCAAAATCTCACGACCACGAATATCAATAATTTTGCTCATAATTTTCTCCGATGAATGAGGCGAAGATGCCGGATAAGAATCCTTTTCCGATCTTAAATTATCTATTACAGATAGGCGTCTTCGATAAAGTCTTGTTGTTTAACTGTTTTGTCGATAGCGACCAATGTTTCGAGTAATGCCTGCATTTTAGCTAACGGCCATGAATTTGGGCCATCGCTTAATGCTTTTTCCGGGTCCGGATGGGTTTCCATAAACAGACCGGCAATACCAGCGGCAACGGCAGATCGTGCTAACACAGGTACAAACTGTCTTTGGCCGCCACTTTTACCACCTTGACCGCCAGGTTGTTGTACCGAATGAGTTGCATCAAATACGACTGGGCAGCCCATATGACGCATAGTCGGCAAACCACGCATATCCGAAATCAAGGTGTTATAACCAAATGAGGTGCCGCGTTCACACAACATGATTTGCTGGTTGCCAGTAGATTTGGCTTTATCAGCAACATGCTGCATATCCCACGGTGCCAGGAACTGGCCTTTTTTAATATTGACTGGCAAGCCCTGGCTGGCCACATTAATAATAAAATTCGTCTGCCGACATAAGAATGCCGGTGTTTGTAATACATCGACCACACTGGCAACTTCTGCCAAAGGCGTATCTTCGTGTACATCGGTCAGAATCGGCAGACCAAATTCTTTTTTGACCTTCTCCAGAATCGCCATACCAGCTTCAAGTCCCGGCCCACGATAAGTTGAAGTGGAAGTACGATTGGCTTTATCAAACGAAGATTTATAGATAAACGGGATACCGAGTTTATCGGTCATCTCTTTTAACTGCCCTGCAACATCCATGGTCATCTGTTCACTTTCAATGACACAGGTTCCGGCAATTAAAAATAATGGCTGTTTGCCACCGACTTCATGACCACATAACTGCATTACTGCTGTCCTCGCTTATTGTGATTTGCCATTGCTGCGTTGATAAATCCTTCAAACAGGCGATGGCCATGTCTCGGGGTCGACGTAAATTCCGGATGGAACTGACAGGCGACAAACCACGGATGACCAGGAATTTCAATCATTTCCGCCAGAGAATTATCTTTGGACATACCCGAAAACAGTAAACCGGCTTGTTCCAGTTGTTGTTTGTAATTGTTATTAAATTCATAACGATGACGATGCCGTTCAACGATTTCATCAGCGCCATAAATTTGCTGTGCCAGAGAGCCGGGTTTCAAAACGCATGGATAACCACCCAAACGCATGGTGCCACCCAAATCGGAATCATGATCACGCTGCTCTACGCTGCCATCTTCCTTTTGCCATTCAGTAATTAAACCGATGACGGGATGCGGCGTATTGGCATCAAACTCGGTACTGAATGCATTGGTCAGTCCGGCTTTGTGACGGGCATATTCAATAACCGCAACCTGCATGCCCAGACAAATACCAAGGTACGGAATATTATTTTCACGGGCAAATTGTGCCGTTGAAATCATGCCTTCAACACCACGTTTACCAAATCCGCCCGGCACCAGAATGGCGTCCATATTGGCGATACAGTCTGTGCCGGTTTTTTCGATCATTTCTGAATCGACATAATGCACATTGACTTTGGTGCGAGTATGAATACCGGCATGCACCAGAGATTCTGAAAGTGATTTATAGGCTTCGGTCAGCTCCATGTATTTACCGACCATGGCGATATTCACTTCACCCTGAGGGTTGGACAGGTTTTCATAAACCTGTTGCCATTGACTCAGATCGGCCGGTTTGGCATCCAGTCCCAGTTGTTTCACCACAATGTCATCTAGACCTTGCTTGTGTAATTCCATCGGGATTTTGTAAATGCTGTCGACATCAATACAAGTGATAACCGATTTTTCTGGAACGTTAGTGAATAACGAAATTTTACGCCGTTCGGATTCCGGTAATGGACGATCCATGCGGCAAAGCAACACATCCGGCTGAATACCGATAGTGCGTAATTCTTTTACTGAGTGCTGCGTTGGTTTAGTTTTGATTTCACCGGCAGAAGCGATATATGGAACCAGCGTTAAGTGAATAAACAACGCCCGGTCGCGGCCCAGTTCAGTCGCCATCTGACGAATGGTTTCCAGAAACGGTAAGGACTCGATATCACCGACGGTACCGCCGATTTCAATCAATGCCACATCCGCATCGCCAGCACCTTCAAAGATGCAACGTTTAATTTCATCGGTGATATGCGGAATGACCTGAACGGTGTTACCCAGATACTCACCACGACGTTCTTTACGAATAACATTTTCGTAAATCTGCCCGGTGGTATGGTTATTACGGCTGGTCATATTGGCATCAATAAACCGCTCGTAATGGCCGAGATCCAAATCGGTTTCAGCACCGTCATCCGTTACAAAAACCTCACCATGTTGCAGTGGGCTCATTGTGCCTGGATCAACGTTAATGTAGGGATCAAGTTTAACCATGGTGACTTTGAGGCCACGGGCTTCGAGAATCGCTGCCAGTGAAGCCGCCGCGATTCCCTTACCGAGAGACGACACAACACCACCAGTGACAAATATAAATTTAGTCATATTA
>NZ_JAUSCC010000037.1 GCF_030651745.1 Methylophaga sp. | reverse complement strand
ATGCTCATGACAAAATTTACTGAGAACACAATCAGAAAAATCAGCGTTAGCAAGATAAGTAATTGTTTTGATAAAGACATAAGATACAACCTCAATATGAAAGGCATCATCAGGCTGGAATCAGCATGAGACAGGCGTTTTACAGCATCCTCCAGTAATCGGGCTAACATTACCTGTGCGATAACGCTCAAGCAAGCTAAATCCTGAGATATTGGCGAAAATCAGCAAGGATTGTGCTTTTGTTTTCATCTTTGCGTTGATACGATCTCTCACTCTTCCTTGAAGGTAGTCTTCCGATGTTTACAGTTTTGGCGCAAATGGCGGTACTAATTGCATGTGGTACGCTTTGGCAAGCATTGGCGCCTAAACATATTCCGGCGCTGGCACATCGTCGGGCGCTTACCGATCTGGTGTTTTATATATTGTTGCCGGCAATGGTGATTGACGTTATCTGGCAAGCACCACTGGATATCAATTCGCTGAAGATTTCGTTATTGGCCATAAGTGGTTTGGCGACAGCAGCGCTCGCTATCTGGTTGGTGCTGAAAAGAATTCCAGTGACCAATGCCCAAAAAGGCGCTTTGATTTTGGCCGCGACATTTCCCAATGTGACTTACTTGGGTTTACCGGTATTGGATCAAGTGCTGGGAAGCTGGTCAAACGCCATTATTCTGCAATATGACTTATTCGCCTGTACGCCGGTGTTGATGACTTTAGGCATGTTAATGGCCGGCTATTATGGCAATCACGATCAGTCCTCGCATCCGTTAAAAAGCCTGGCGAAAATCCCGCCGTTATGGGCAGTGACCATTGCTGTCATTTTGAATTTGCTGGATGTTGAAAGGCCGGAAGTTATTCATTCTGCGTTGCAAACCCTGTCGGGTGGGGTAGTGCCACTAATGCTGATTGCACTGGGAATGAGTATTCGCTGGCACAGTCTGCGTTTAAACCTACTGCCACTGTTATTGCCGGTGGCGATTATTACCTTGTTTATTGCACCTGCAGGTGTCTGGTTAGTAACTCAGGCATTAAACCTGCCAACCGAAATAATGACCACTGTGATTTTATCGGCGGCGATGCCTACCATGGTATTCGGGATTGTGATCTGTGAACGCTACGGTTTGGATACATCACTTTATGCAGCAGCAGTGACCTTAACCACCGTGCTGTGTATGGTCAGTTTGCCGCTGTGGTTTTACTGGATTAATTGATCAGACCAGACAAAACCGGCTTGTTCGATGGCCTGTTTAATCAGTTGCATGGCTTGTTCAACCTCATCTGCTTCACCGCGTAAACTGAATTCAATATGTGGCGGCTCTCCCAAATGCGGCAGGCTGGATAATTTCAGTTGTGGATAATCATTAACGATTTGATTCATTACCGATAACAGATCGGATTCACGTCCTCGCTGCACAAAAATAATCTGCTCAGCAGCCGGTCGCTGGTTTTTTAAATGTGCATAACGGTTATCTAAAACCCATTCCACCATTGGCCAGGCCATTTCCGGAAAGCCAGGTGTGAAGTGATGATTCGCATAAGAAAACCCCGGTATGCGATTGATTGTATTTGGAATTATCTGTGAACCTTCAGGTAGATATCCCATCAAAACACGGTTTGGATAAGCAGTTTCACCAAAACGAGCTTCAATTTCTGCGATTGCTTCGGGGTGCGGAATTAAAGGCACATCAGCAATTTTGGCAACGGTCTGCCGGGTTCGATCATCGGGTGTGGCACCGATACCACCAAAGCTGAAGACCAGATCCTCGCTGTTCATGCTATAGCGTAATGCTCGCTCAAGCTGTTGTGGATCATCGCCTACAATCAAGGTCCAACTCAGTTCCAGACCACGCTGGGCCAGCATCATCTGTAATTGATTAAAGTGTTTATCCTGACGTTTGCCGCTGAGGATTTCATCACCAATAATAACGGCTCCGATATGCATGTTTACTCCATTTCTTGTCGATTACGCATAAAATCTGCGGTCTGGGCAAATGAACTCATTAACTGTTCGGCAAATAACGGATCAAGATCCATTGATTTCAGTGCCTGTGCCATGCAATACAACCATTGATCACGTTCTTCTATGCCAATGGAAAAGGGCAAATGTCTGGCTCTTAATCTCGGGTGGCCATATTTTTCTATATATAAAGAAGGTCCGCCCAACCAACCACTTAAAAACATAAATAACTTATCTTCACTGATTTGGATATTTTGTGGATGCATACCCCGTATTAACTGGGTTTGCGGTGTTTCACACATGGTGGTGTAGAAGGTATGACAGAGTTTTCTGACACCAGTTTCGCCGCCAATGCGTTCATAGGGTGTTGCGATATTCGCCATGCTGAATCCAAGCTCAAATCCATGCAGTTTACTCCGCATCGATGTACTCATAAAGGCTTATAAGGTTGCGACATGGGGGGCAGACCGGGATAATGGGCTGTTCTCTTAGCACAACAAAAGGAGCAATAGCTTATGAGTGAAAGAATTGTGATGCGAACCGGTGAAGCACTGATCGCAGATGGCCCACCATTAACAGCTGCAGAACCAGAAGTCGTTATCGGCGAACTGGATGGACCGGTTGGAATCGCATTTGCGAATTTAATGGGTGATCAGGTCAAAGGTCACTCGCGCGTATTAGCGCTGATGAATACTGATGTTCAGGTTCGTCCAGCCACCATTATGGTCAGTAAAGTGACTGTTAAGAACACCGCCTATACCAATATCCTGATGGGTACGGTACAAGGTGCAATTGCCAATGGCGTATTGGATGCAGTGCGTAAAGGCATTATTCCTAAAGAAAAAGCAAACGATCTCGGCATTATTGTTTCTGTGTGGTTAAACCCAGGTATCACTACAGTTGAAAATCTGGATCATGAAGCATTGTTTGATGTGCATCGCCGTGCAACTACGCGTGCAATCGAGAAAGCAATGAACAATGAGCCTAGCATTGATTACTTGCTGGAAAATCAGGACAAACTGGTTCACAAGTATTATCAGAAAGAACTGGATGCGAAAAAATCCTGATTGAATTTTTTTGCATTGGCTGTGGTCATATTTTTGGGTCAACTGACCTTAGTAGTTTTATTCACAGCCTCGACAAAATTTACGGTTTGTCTGCGAAAGCAGGCAGACCGTTTTTTTTGCGATGTATAATGCAGCGATATATGAATAATGGCGGCCAGTGAAATAATGGATTTATATTCCATCGATAAATTAATGCATGAAACCCGACAGCTGGCCGCACGCTATCGTCAGGCGACAGGCAGCACATTACCTGTGACCGGTGAAATTGCGCGTTATGACGCATCAAAATCCCTGGATTTACAGTTGCTGGATAATTTGAACTCCAGTTATGACGCCATAGGTAAAAGTGGTGAATTAGCCGATCAGAAACTGGTGATTAAAGGTCGGGCCATTTTTGATAGCAGTAAATCCACTCCGCGGATCGGTCAGCTTAATCCCGCTCAGGAATGGGATGGGGTGTTGCTGGTGTTGTTTGATGATGAATATCAGCCGGTCGAAATGTTTTATGCGACTAAAGACGTTATCCAGCAAGCGCTTAATGAACGTGACAGCAACCGTAAAAAACGCGGTGCCATGTCGATAGCACAATTCAAGATCATCGGTGAACGGGTCTGGACCGCCGAAAATGGTGTTGAACCAGAGATTTGGGATAATCAGGCGACGTGAGTTATGTCGATATCTTGAGACTTCCCGGAATACGTTATGCAGGATGATTTACAACAGATTTTTGGTGAAGGCGGCATTCTTGCCAGGCAAATCAAAGGCTATCACCCACGTCAGGCCCAACAGGAAATGGCGCAACGTATTGCAGATACCTTGGCATCTGCAACTGTTTTAGTCGCTGAAGCCGGTACCGGCACCGGCAAAACCTTTGCCTATTTAGCCCCAGCTATCCTATCCGGGCAAAAAGTGTTTATCTCCACCGGCACTAAAAATCTTCAAGATCAATTGTTTAGACGCGACTTGCCGACTTTGCGTAAAGCGCTGGCTGTGCCATTTCAAGCTGCCATATTAAAAGGCCGTGGCAATTATCTCTGTCATCATCGATTGACCCTGGCAGAACAGGATCCTTTATTACTGTCACAGACTGACACATTACGATCGTTACGTGACTGGTCACAAAATACTAAAAATGGCGATTTAAGTGAGTCTGATCTGCTGGAAAGCCAATCCAACCTCTGGCCAAGGGTCACCTCAACTGTAGATAACTGTCTGGGGCAACAATGTCCCGAGTATCAGCAATGTTTTATTGTAGAAGCGCGTCGCCGGGCACAGGAAGCCGATATTGTGGTGATTAATCATCACTTATTGATGTCTGACTTTGCCTTGAAAACGGCTGGACAGGGTGAAGTTTTACCCACTGCCGATGCGTTTATTATTGATGAAGCACATCAGTTACCGGCCATTGCCGGACAATTTCTCGGCAATCGCATCAGCAGCCATCAAATCGTTGAACTGTGCCGGGATAGTGTGCAGGAAATGCAGGATCATGCTGCCGATAGTCAGACGCTCGCATTGCATGCCGAAAAACTGCAAGCCAAGTTGCAAACACTGCGGTTACATATTGGCAATGTTGAACAACGCACACCCTGGCTAACGCAATTATTCAATGATGAAATTAAAAACCATTTCAATGAGTTAGTAGACTATATTGAAGTATTTGAGTCAGAGCTTGAACCCTTGGCAGTGCGTAGTCCCGGCCTGTCTCAATGCCATGTAAGAGCCACTGAATTACTCAATATCATTCAATTATTTACTGAACAAAATGACGATAATCTGGTGTTATGGCTGGATAATCGGCCAACCGGTTTTGTATTACACGCCACGCCATTTGAAATCAGCCAGCATTTTCAGCAATGGCTGGAAGAAAAACCCGCGGCCTGGATCTTTACCTCGGCAACCTTAACCGTTGCTGGTAAATTCAACCATTTCTGCCAGCATCTAGGTATTGAGAATGCCGAATATGCCAGTTGGGACAGTCCATTTGATTATGCCAAACAGAGTCTTTTGTACCTTCCGAGTATTCCAGTAGAACCTTCAGATCATCGCTACAATCAGTATGTTGCGGATATCGCAAAAGAAGTTATTTTGCATAGTCAGGGCCGAATTTTCCTGTTGTTCACCAGTTACCGGGCAATGCATGAAGTTGCTGAATTATTGGCCGATCTGGACTATCCATTAATGGTGCAGGGGAGTGGGGCGAAGGCAACCTTGCTGGAAGAGTTCCGTCAGCATGGCAATGCGGTATTACTCGGCACCAATAGTTTCTGGGAAGGTGTTGATGTCAGAGGCGAAGCCTTATCCTGTGTATTAATTGATAAGATTCCGTTTGCTTCACCAGGTGATCCGGTGTTGGAAGCACGAATTAACAATCTAAAAGAGCGGGGCGGTAATCCATTTCGCAGCATTCAGATCCCGGCTGCCGTCATTCAGTTAAAGCAGGGGATAGGTCGATTAATTCGTGATGAACAGGATCATGGTGTGTTAATCCTGTGTGATCCGCGGTTGCTGAATAAACCTTATGGCAAAGTGTTTATGCGCAGTTTACCTGCCATGCCAATCACACAGGACATCACACAAGTAGAAGGTTTCTTTAGTAAACGACAACTTAAATCTGCTATAGAAACCTAATTAAATCAATAGCTAATAGCCGATATGTCACATTAAATCTAATGCGTATTTCTTTAATAATTCCAGTGGAATTATTTCTGTTGCACGTTGATGAGTACTGGCCAGAACCACTTTAGGTGCCATCTCATGTTGCTGTGCTTCAAGCCATCGCTGTGCACATAAACACCATCTGTCTCCGGGCTTTAAACCTGGAAAATCAAATTCCGGAACCGGAGTGCTTAAATCATTGCCCCGGAAACGCGAAAACTCAAGAAACGGCTGAGTCAGTTCAACACAAACCGTATGCGAGCCAAAATCCTGATCACTGGTATTACAGCATCCATCACGGAAAAAACCGGTGACAGGATCATGGCTACAGCTTTGTAACGGTTCACCCAGAACATTTAAAGCGGGGCTGATATCCAATTCCATAATCAGTCGTATTTAATGTATTTAAAGCGTGCATCATCCGGAGTACCAACCAGAGCGCTGCCTTCAACTAAGCCGGGTTGCCACATAATAACTTCTTCAATCTTACTGGCCAGTTCAAAATCCTTATCCGAAATGCCTTTGGCAGCATGATTAGTCAGTTTAACAATGACAAACGCATAGGAAACCGTGAGGTCAGGGTGGTGGAAAGCGGCTTCAGCCAAATGACCGACAGTGTTAACCACCATTAATGTGGATTTCCAACCACTGGTTTTATATTTACGGCGAATCCAGCCATTTTCCAGATACCAGTTAGGTAATTCTGCCTTGAGTCGTTGCTCAACTTCAGCATCGGTATAGGTTTTTTCGTTTTCAGTTTCTCTCCAGCTCATCGTCGATACCTCATTTTTTGTTAAAGAGTTTATGAACTGACAGTGTAAAGCATTATCAGTTTTCGCAGTTAGGGCAGAATTGTTTGGCAATCCTCATTGCCTCATCAATATCGAAATGTGCATCTTTAGATCTAAGCTCTTCAAGATGAGTTCTAATTTCATCATCAGTAATCTGTTCGTATTTCGAAACCTGATCATAAGCATAATGTGCGGCCAGTTTTTCGCCGCTATCTAATTTGTATTCACCAAAATATTTCACACCAGGGGATTCTTCAGCAGTATTAATACCATCCACAATCTGCTCAATAGAATTGGCGTCTTTAATAAAATCAGCAGTCATGATTTTTCTCCAGTTAACAAATAGAGTTTTTATCGTAACGCTTAAAAAACAAATACTGCTTTTACATAGGTTAGAACGACGTCAGAAACTGCAACTTTACGGCTGAATTAAGACAAAAGGGACAGAGTTGCATATTTAAGTTGCTAAGCACTTACATTCACCATAGATACTGTTAATCAGTACGTAATTTAACATAATATACATTATACGAACTTATGGATCGACAAGAAATTGAGCAGAACTCACCCAACAAACTGTGTCGATCTGTTTCGATAGATATTCCGATAATGTGGGTTATGACAAAAAAGATTGGTTTTTTAAAAAGGTTCAGAATTTAAAATCTGAGCGTTTTAACCATACAAACCCCACAACATTTTAAATTCTGAATGATTGGTAATTTGGTTAATCAAGAAATTTAGATTTTCTTAGGTTCTTAATCTCGTCATAAAGATTTTTCCGTTTTAAATATTCATGCATTTCTCTTGCATCCGCGGGATCTTCTTCATGCCACCATCCACTGACGATATTATTTAAGATCTGTACTGCAAACTGTTTTTGAAGATCGTCTTCTTACTGACTTATTCATTAATCATGGAATAATCTTCTCAGCACGCAGCCGATCAAATAGATCGAAAAACGCAGCTCTTGTTTCGCGGAAATGATCAAAACCAAATTCACGAGACTTAGTCGTATCGTTAACGCACTCTTGCTCCCTACCCAGGTCAGCATCGGTGTGCCACCAAGAAGCTAGTTTGCTAATGTCGGGCTCAACCAAATCATGCTTTTTAACAATCTCACGCCAGATTGTATCGGCTCCGGCCATCTGTGATTCCAACGATTCAGGAGATTCGGGGCAATCCGCGATTTCAAGACCGAAATACTCGCCGATTTCACGCCACATGCGTCTCCAGCGAAAAATGTCACCGTTGACCGTATTGAATGCCTGATTTGCTGCGCCTGGAGTTGTTGCGGCCCACTCCATCTGACGTGCCAGAACTAATGCATCGGTCATATCGGTTAGTACATTCCACTGAATTTGCGAACCTGGAAACACGAATGGTTTAGCCGTTGCTCTGCAGATCGAGGCGTAAACGGCAAGTGTAGTGCCCATATTCATAGCATTGCCTCGAGCGTAGCCAATTACTGTGTGTGGACGATGCACATTACTTTCATTAATGCTCGGGATGCCTGTCAAGCTGTGCAACGGCTGAGCGATGTACTCGCTCAACACTCCATTCTCACGCCAGACGGCACGGAACTGCACATCACGTTCAGCGCCGGGGTTGTTGATGCCGGTTCACAGGCGACGCTGGATGCGATGTATCGGGAGGCAGATCAGGCGTTGTACAAAGCCAAGCATGAAGGACGCAATAGGGTGCAGATATTCTGAACGGCATTAGGATTGGCAAAAATTAATAGAGAGTTTTCTAAAATAGTTCAGAATTTAAAATCTGAGAGCTTTTACGATACCAACCCCGGCAAGATTTTAAATTCTGAATGTTTTGATCATTGGTTAATCGAAAAACGTAGATGATCCTGGGTTCTTAATTTCGATTAATTAGTGGCGTCAATGATTCTGGCTATTTCGTAAAATTAAGACGAGCAACTGTAATGCGATAGTCCGCCGACCTCAAAAAACTTGAGTGGCTTCAGCCTGTAATATTTCTCTTCTACCTCTTTTGATAGCTCTTCGTATGGCTTGGTCATGATTTCTTGCAGTTCTCGAAGTAGAGAGTAGTCCCCCGCCGCCGCTTGCTGATAAGCCGGTGCCACGAACCATTCCCGCAAACTGTATTTCGGGTTCACCAGTTTCATCTTTCTAGAGAGTTCATCAAGAGTATCGGTGGTGTTGATCGTAATGATCGCTTTCCATTTACTGAGCCATTCTGACCAAAGATTATTCATCCGTTCGAGGTCTAGATTATAGTTCCGGTTCTGGTAAAAGCTTTTTTTGAGTGGCTCAATATCGTCGGGCAACGATGATAGTTCGCGAAAGAAAATGGTGTAATCAACCGATGTTTGCATCATCAGCGATACCAGCTCGCTAAATAACTCCGTGTTAAAGGTATCAAGCCCAAGTTTGGCTGCCCACATTTTCTCCATTTGCACCTGCATTACTGATGCAAAGTTGCTTTGCATTTCGTCCAGTTCTCGCAGGGTGTCCTGATCTGAAGTCAGCAACGGACGCAATGCTGTACAAAACATCTGAAAGTTTTTTTCTGCTGCATTAGGTTGATTCAAAAATGCGAAGTGTTGGCCTCCTCCCGTCCATGACTGGAAGTACGGATCAAACAGTTCGCAGAATCCGAATGGACCGTAGTCGAGTGTGAATCCACCTGCAGCACAATTGTCGCTGTTGAAGTTACCTTGGCAATAGCCGACACGGATCCAATTGGCAACTAGTGATGTCAGTCGGCTTCGGAACTCGCGGGCAAGCAACAATACTTTTTCTGGAGTGCTCAGGCTTTGGTCAATGACGTCTTCATACTCACGATCGATGAGGTGTAAGACTATCTGCTCCAGCTCTTCCCTTGCTTGTGGATGCTCGTTATTACGGGCACGACGACCGAAAAGCTCAATTTGGCCAACCCGAATGAAAGACGGTGCGACTCGTGTCGAGATAGCTGCTGGCTCCAATATAACCATATCTGGATCCTTCGAACGTGAGCCTTCTGAGTACCATGGACGCTTTACTTTCTCGGTTTTCGATACGTACAGACTCAGAGACTGTGAAGTTGGAACCCCAAGGGCGTGCATATGCTCCTGTGCCAGAAACTCTCGAACACTTGATCGCAAAACAGCGCGACCATCCGCGCCGCGACAATATGGCGTACGGCCTCCACCTTTTAGCTGCATTTCCCAGCGATGACCGTTGATAACGGTCTCTAGCACCGAAATAGCCCGACCGTCTCCGTATCCGTTGCCAGTCTGAAACGGACATTGCTGTTTGTATTCAGTGCCATATATAGAAAGTGCATAGCCAGTCGCCCATCCAATCTTACGCATCGGCTCCGGAACGTTTGCAAGGTTGCCGGAAAACACACGCATAAAGTCTGTCGACTGAGCCATGCTATCGGCGAAACCCAGTTCGCGAAATAGATTTTTACTGTGCGTGACGTACTCGGGGTTTTCGAGAGGCGTGGGACTGACCGGGACATAGTGGCCTGAGAAGACTTGACGGGGATAGTGGTCGGCCCCGTTGGATGTCGCTTCAGGATCAGCGTTGAGCGTGTCCATATACGAGTAGCTTGCTAACTTAGCAAGATTGTCGAGATTGGAGATGGATTCCATAGAATCGGTTTGCTGGGGCGATCGCTTTATCATAGGTTTCCAAATGAGGCAGGAATAAAGGGGGCTTACCTGCTGCGTGTTCAATCACAATGGAGGTTTGCTCGATTGCGGGGCAAGACTTGTGAGTATAACTTGAACCCTGTCTTCGTTTCACTGGAAGGATTCAAATCTCAGACAGCAGCCTCACATGTGATTACTATCTGATAGTTAGAGATGTCTGTTTTATGGATTGCCATACAAACTTGATCCCAAATGTTACCGTAGTAAGCGTCAACAACAAAATGAGTTGAAATTACATATGATCCCCCTCTCTATTCTG
>NZ_JAUSCC010000145.1 GCF_030651745.1 Methylophaga sp. | reverse complement strand
AGCGAGTTGGCACCACCTGTTCCCATCCCGAACACAGAAGTGAAACAGCTCAGCGCCGATGATAGTGTGGGAGTTCCCATGTGAAAGTAGGTCACTGCCAGGCTTTAATATAATAGAAAAGGCCACTCCGATAGGGGTGGCCTTTTTTATTATTTACCGTTTAGAAAGTGTGACCTACTTGAACGAAGTGACAAAATCGTAGAGAACGATTTTGCACGACCGCAGGGAGCCCGCAGGGTCAACCACAGGGATATGGCTGATAAGGTATGTCACCTAGGTAAACCATCCAAACACTATATTCAAAGTAACCAACCGAGGTTTTTTGTCTTGAGGTTTGGGAGTGCCCTTACCTAAGCAAGAAAACAGCAGACCTAGTCATTAACAGCTTCAATCAGTAGCAACACAAGTTGTGTGCCCAGAACTTCAAGGGCTTTCAGCGAACTCTACTGTCGATACTATTACCTGATTACGACCACTATTTTTGGCTTCATATAATGCGACATCAGCTGCTTTTATCAGTTCAGATTTTTCAATAAGGGTGTTGTGCAGATAAGCCACACCGAAGGATGCTGTAATATTGGGGAGCGGTTTATTTTGATACAGCAGTTCTAATGTGCTGATCTCTTTACATAGAATATGCGCGCGACTTATGAGATGTTCTTTATTAATATCTGGCATGATTATGATGAATTCTTCACCACCATAGCGACATATAACATCACTGCTGCGAAAATGTTTTTGCAGCATAGTTGCATATTCGACTAAAACAAGATCTCCTGCATCATGTCCATAGTTATCGTTGAAACTCTTGAAATGGTCTATATCACTTAAAATCAATCCAAGACCATGCTGGGCACGGGCACATCTATGGATCTCCCGTTCAAGACTTTCTTCCATAAACCGGCGATTGAAAAGATAAGTTAATGGATCACGTACCGATTGTGACTGCAGTGCTTCTTTAAGTTTTAAACTGACCAGTGATAAAGCAAGATTATCAGAGGTAATTTTGACTAAACGTTTGCGTGATTCAATGTAATAATTTTTTTCTTCACCAAACTTGTTTTTTGCGGCATTAAATTCGATGTGCAGCATTCCCAACATTTCGCCTTGGGCAATAATAGGTTCACAGATATAGTTGCTGACACCTTCTCTGACATGTTTGCACTTGAGTCTGCCGTCGTTGTTTAATGTAGTGTGTACTTTGCCTTGCCGAAGCGACCAACAGTCATCAGGCGCAATAACCGGAGCACTATTAATTTCTTCTTCAAGCCCCCAGGTTGTCATGGACTCTACCAGCGTTTTTTTATCATTAAATAAATACAACGCGCCTGTACAGTCAGGAAAAATCTGTTCTGCGTAATAGGAAACGATAGGGTAGGTTTCATCAACCGAACGACAGACCTGCAGGTATGAATTGAGTTGATTAATTAGATTCATCTCATAGTTGTATTGAGTTAACTCCTGATGAGATTTTTTTAGTTCATCTTCAGATAATTTTTGCTCTGTAATATCAGTTGATGATCCAACAAATCCAGAAAAGCGTCCGAAACTGTCTATATATGGTTCACCGTGATCGATAAAATGTCGATATTCACCATCTCTTCTACGCAAACGATATTCCATGGTGAATGGTTTGTAAGTTTCAAATGCATCTCTAAACACGGTTAAGCAATAATCGCGATCATCGGGATGCAAGGCATTAAACCAAGCTTTTCCGCCGAGTTTTTCTACCTTTTCCCGACCGATAAAGTTTTTATACTGATTGTTGGTAAAAATTACATTGCCATGGATATCTGTAAGCCATAATGTAACAGGCGCATCTTCCGCGAGCGTTTGAAAGTTAATTTCATCTAAAGTTAATGCTGCCGGTTTTTCATTGAGTTCTTCCATTATCTCTGTTCAACTCCATTGTTGAATTATTTATATCCGATGACTTAGCTATTTTAAATAGCCAGTATATTGCAATATGCCAGCAATATTATTGGTAATCAATTTCGCCACTTTTAGAGTCAGCCAGTCAATATTGTTAGATAAAGCAATTGGCATCTTCTATGCAGAAGTTTTCATGTCACCCAATAAGGAGGTGTTCCATGAAAAAATTCATGCTGCTGTTTTTTATCTCTTTCGCGGTTCATGCAAATGATTCAACTTCCTGGAATCGGATAATTCTGTCTGGCGGTTCGCACGTTATGATCGGATTTGTACCTCCTGATTTATTACAAGCTGATACCTTGAATATCTTTATTGAAGGGGATGGGGAGCCTGGTGTAGCTTTGAAATTAGCTCAGGAGTCAGGCGGGAATAGCGTCTATATCGGACGACCATGCCAGTATTTGAAAGCGACACGTTTTAATTCATGCAACCGAGAATTGTGGACATCACATCGTTATTCTCAAGCGGTGGTGGATTCAATGGATTTGGCTATTTCCGAAATTAAACAACGCTACAATGCTCAGAATATCCGTTTAGTAGGGTATTCGGGGGGCGGTGCTATTGCCTCCATCATCGCATCAAAAAGGGGCGATGTTGCACTATTAGTGACCGTTGCAGGCAATCTTGATCATCGGTGGTGGACCGATTTTAATTCATCTGACCCGCTATATGGCTCACTAAACCCTGTTGATTTTAGTGCAGCTTTGGAAGCAGTGCCACAAGTCCATCTAATTGGAGATCATGATTTCGTGGTGCCCGGCTCAGTATTAATGTCCTATTTATCAAAATTTAAAAGTCGCGAAAAAGTAAAAAGTTATTTGGTGGGCGGGGCTGATCATACTTGCTGTTGGTCGATGGCCGTCGCAGCAGTACTGCCACAATAATTCAAATAGCTGGCTAGCCTAGACTAGCCAGCCATTCATCATCCGATCCTTCGTTCATGCCTTCAAACAAATAGGTCGACAAATAGCGTTCACCTGTGTCAGGCAACATTGCCAGAATTACAGAGCCGGGAGCAGCGGTTTCAGCGACTTTCATCGCTGCTGCGACAGTTCCCCCACAAGAAAGCCCACAGAAGATTCCCTCCTCACTGGCTAAGCGTAAGGCCCAGTTTTTGGATTCTTCATCTGTCACTGGATATAGCTCGTCATAAACTTCACGATTTAATACATCTGGAATAAAATCCGGCGTCCAGCCCTGAATTTTGTGAGGATGCCAGTCATCTCCGGCCAGCATTGAAGCTGCAGCGGGTTCTGTGGCAACTATTTTGGTATCTGGTCTTGCGAGTTTTATCATTTCACCGGCACCAGTCAATGTGCCGCCTGTGCCCCAGCCAGAGACCCAATAATCGAGTTTTCTGCCGGCAAAATCACGGAGAATTTCAGGGCCTGTTGTATTGCGATGAAAAGCTGGATTAGCGGGATTTTCAAATTGACGGGCGAGAAACCAGCCATGTTTTTCAGCAAGTTCTTCGGCCTTTTTGACCATGCCAGTGCCTCTCTCGGCTGCTGGCGTAAGTATCACTTTTGCTCCCATCGCCCGCATGATTTTGCGGCGTTCTACTGAAAATGTTTCAACCATGGTCGCGACAAAGGGATAACCTTTTGCTGCACAGACCATAGCCAACGCGATGCCGGTGTTCCCTGAAGTGGCTTCAATAACGGTCTGTCCGGGTTTTAATACTCCACGCTTTTCGGCGTCATCTATTACGGCAAACGCTAAGCGGTCTTTAACAGAAGCCATTGGATTAAAGGCTTCAACCTTGACATACATCTCAACGTGTTCTGGTGCAATATTATTTAGTCTGACGATAGGAGTGTTACCAATAGTGTCGAGGATACTGTTGTAAATCATAAATACTCAGCCGGTTTAATAGCGATAGTCAAAAGCTTACACTAATTAGCCCGTGCAAAAAAATCCTTACAAAAAAATATTAAGGCATATATAAAAACAGCCGCAAGGCGGCTGTTGTTTAATTTTAGATAAACGTTGGATTATTAAGAAACGCTATTACTGACATGGATATTTTGTTTGGTAGATTGTTTGGCAGGTTGTTTGGCATCCGGATTTGAAGTCAACTCGAGGGCCTTCAAAATATTCTGTCTGGTAATTGAGCCGACCAGACGGTTTTCTTTAATCACGGGTAAGCATTTATAAGCTGTTTGCAGAAACTTCTGGGCGACTTCGATAATTGAAGCCTCATAATCAATCGTTTCAACTTTGTCATGCATATACTCTTCAACACGACCTGCTGCCTCACCTTGATAAGCTGCATTCAGTGCAACTTGCATACAATCTTTTTCAGAGAGAAAGCCAATAAGATTGCCACGTTGATCGATCACGGGAGCGCCGGAAATTTTAAATTCGATCAGTTGATGTATTGCCCGTAAAACATCCATTTCAGGAGTGAAAGTGATTTTGGTGCCATTCATGTGATCTTTTACTTTGAGTGATGCAAGCATGGGCTACTCCCTGAAGCTGATTAGTTTTGTTGTTGTGCCCTTTTACGGGCTTCACACTCTTCTTTTTCCTGAGTTGAGCAGGCGCCACCGCAACTACCGGATAGTCCCACCTGATTCAAACCGCCACAACTTCCTTTTATAGCAGAACGGCCAAATATTACCCCTATGGCCATGGCAAATACTGCAAGTAAAATAATAAAAAATGTGGCGATGAAAGTATTCATATTAGCCCCCAAAATCATCAAGCATAATGTTCTCAGGTTCAACACCTAAATCTTCGAGCATTTTGATGACGGCTGCGTTCATCATCGGTGGGCCACACATGTAATATTCGCAATCTTCTGGTGCCGGATGATCTTTCAGATAGTGTTCGTAGATAACGTTATGAATAAAGCCGGTATAGCCAGTCCAGTTATCTTCCGGTAAAGCATCAGATAATGCGACATGCCAGGTGAAGTTATCATTTTCAGCGGCAAGCTCATCAAAATCTTCGGTATAAAACATTTCACGTAAGCTACGGGCACCGTACCAGAAAGTCATTTTACGCTTGGATTTCAGACGGCGCAGTTGATCAAAAATATGTGAACGCATTGGCGCCATACCGGCACCACCACCGATAAATACCATTTCCTTATCAGTATCTTTGGCAAAAAACTCACCAAAGGGACCGGAAATTGTCACTTTATCGCCAGGTTTCAGATCAAAAATGTACGAAGACATGATCCCCGGTGGGACATCATCAGCATTTGGCGGGGGAGAAGCGATCCGCACGTTAAGCATCACGATGCCTTTTTCTTCTGGATAGTTGGCCATTGAGTAGGCACGAACCACGTTTTCTTTCACCACCGATTTGTAACGCCATAGATCAAAGCGATCCCAATCCGGGCGATATTCATCAGCGATGACAAAGTTTTTGTATTCAACAGTGTGTGGCGGGCATTCAATCTGAATAAAACCACCGGCACGGAAATTAACACTTTCACCTTCCGGTAATTCAAGAATTAGCTCTTTAATAAACGTAGCAACGTTATCATTGGAGCGAACAGTACATTCCCATTTTTTGACACCAAATACTTCTTCAGGCACCTGGATCCGCATATTTTGTTTAACGGCAACCTGGCAAGATAAACGATCACCTTCTGCTGCTTCACGTTTGGTGATATGTGACTCTTCAGTTGGCAGAATCGAACCGCCACCTTCGAAGATCTTCACTTTGCATTGCGCGCAGGTTCCACCACCACCACAAGCTGACGATACATACAGGTTAGCATCGGCTAAAGCCCCTAAAAGTTTGCCACCGGCCTTGGTTTTAATCGTTTTTTCATCGTTGACGATAATTTCGATATCACCGGTCGCTACCAGTTTGGAGCGGGCGCTGATAATAACGAATACCAACGCCATAATGATCAGCGTGAATAAGACGATGCCTAAAATGATTTCCATTAGAGTTGAATCCCCGAGAATGCCATGAATCCTAACGCCATCAAGCCAGCAGTGATGAAGGTGATGCCAAGGCCTTGCAGGCCGTCAGGAACGTCGGAATATTTAAGTTTCTCTCTGATGCCTGCGATTGCAGTAATAGCCAGTGCCCAGCCAAAGCCGCTGCCGACGCCGTAAACCGCACTTTCAGCAAGATTGTAATCACGTTCAACCATGAATAATGTGCCCCCTAAAATGGCGCAATTCACCGTGATTAATGGCAGGAAAATACCTAATGCGTTATAGAGTGCTGGCACATATTTATCCATGGCCATTTCAATAATTTGCACCATGGCGGCAATAACGCCGATGTAGCTGATAAGCCCCAGGAAGCTTAAATCAACATCTGGTAAACCGGCCCACGACAATGCACCTTCTTTAAGCAGATACTGATAAATGAGATTATTGGTTGGAACAGTAATAGCTTGAACGAGAATAACGGCTATACCCAAACCCAATGCAGTTTCGATTTTTTTCGACACCGCCAGGAAAGTACACATACCCAAAAAGAAGGCCAGAGCCAGATTCTCTACGAAAATCGAGCGGATAAATAGACTGAGATAATGCTCCATTTATAGAACCTCTGTGCGATGTACTTGATGAATCTGATAATCCGGCGCCTCAACTTGACGAGGTTTCCAGGTACGAATAGCCCAAATCATTAATCCGATAATAAAAAACGCACTTGGTGGCAGTAGCATCAACCCATTGGGCATATACCAACCACCTTCGTTAGCGACAGGAATAATGGTTTGACCAAACAACTTACCCGCCCCCAGCAATTCACGGAAGAAAGCCACTACCAACAACACTACGCTGTAACCCAAACCGTTACCTAAACCATCAAGAAAACTCATGCCGGGCGAATTTTTCATGGCATAAGCTTCTGCACGGCCCAATACAATACAGTTGGTAATAATCAAGCCGACAAACACGGACAGCTGTTTACTGGCTTCATAGGCATAGGCTTTAAGAATCTGATCAACAATGATTACCAGCGATGCGATGACCGTCATTTGCACAATGATGCGGATACTCGACGGAATATGGTGCCGAATCATACTGATGATGGCACCGGAAAATGCAGCTACAGTGGTCAGCGCGATACACATGATCAAAGCAGCAGTCATGTTGGTGGTCACCGCCAACGCCGAGCAGATACCTAGAACTTGTAATGTGATTGGGTTGTTATCGATTAACGGGTCGATAACATTGGTTTTTGCTTGGCTAGCCATCAGTTATTCCCCACTTCTGAACGCATGTTTTGCAAAAAAGGACCAAATCCGTTTTCACCTAACCAGAAGACCATCATGTTGGATACACCTTGACTGGTCAGAGTGGCACCAGATAGCCCATCGACTCTATATTCAGCTTGTGGTGTATTGTTGTCGACATAACCTCGAGCAACTCTAAATTCCACATTGCCATTTTCATCAAATATTTTTTTACCTTCCCATCTAGCTAACCAGCGGGAGTTTTCTATTTCACCACCTAAGCCGGGCGTTTCTGCATGTTCGTAAAAACGTAAACCGCGAATGGTATTAAAGTCATTTTCTAAAGACAGAAAACCATACATGGTCGACCACAAACCGTAACCATGTACCGGAATAACCAGCTGCTCAATTTCATCGCCCTGACGCAGAATATAAACAGTTGCATATTTAGCTCGGCTACCAATTCCAGCAATATCTTCCTGGTTACTCAAACGAACCCCCAAGTCCGGTGAGCCTGCCGCTTTACGCTGATCAAACGTGGCGGGATCGATATCATTTTCTGCAAATTCGCCTGCAGCAAGATCCACCAATTTGACTTCAAATTTCTCGAAGGCGGCTTCCATATCCATTCCTGGTTCATATTGTCCGGTCACAGCCAGAATGTTTTGGCGGATATCATTCTGTTTATTCACAATCTGCTTGGATTTGAGTGCTACAGCCGCGGTTGACACCATTACTGAGCAGACTAAGCAAAGCATAATTGCAATGAATATGGTTTTTGTCGGGTCATCATTGGGCCGCTGCATCAGCTGTCCCAAAAAGCCTTTTTTCTGAGTGATTTCTGCCATAGTTAGCTTCGCTGTAGTCTTCGTTTAATGTTGGACTGAACGACAAAATAGTCGATAAGAGGTGCAAATATATTGGCAAACAATATGGCTAACATGATGCCTTCCGGGAAGGCTGGGTTAATTACCCGAATCAATACAGTCATAAAACCGATTAATATGCCGTAGATCCAGCGGCCTTTATTGGTCATCGCTGCAGACACCGGATCAGTTGCCATAAAGACCATACCAAAGGCAAAACCACCAAGAGAAAGATGCCAATACCACGGTAAACCAAACATCGGATTAGTCTCACTACCAATCAGATTGAATAGCCAGGTGGTGGCGACCATGCCGATAAATACCCCGAAAATAATACGGAAAGAAGCAATTCGGGTATAAAGCAGGAATGCTGCGCCAAGTAATATAGCCAATGTTGAAGTTTCGCCCAGAGAGCCTGGCATATGACCGATAAAAGTCTGTGACCAGGTATAACCTGCTTCGGTTATCGCTTCCAGACCACCTAATGCCGCTAGTGCCAGAGGTGTTGCACCGGTATAACCATCGATCGCAGTCCAGATCGCATCACCGGACATTTGTGCCGGGTAGGCAAAATACAAAAATGCCCGACCAGTTAACGCTGGGTTGAGGAAGTTTTTACCGGTACCACCAAAGACTTCTTTGCCGATGACCACACCAAAGATGATACCAAGAGCGACCTGCCACAATGGCGTTGATGGTGGCAGCGTCAAGCTGTAGAGCATTGAGGTCACCAAAAAGCCTTCATTGACTTCATGGTTTCTCACCGCAGCGAAAATGACCTCAAAGGTGCCACCTGCAATCAGTGTCGTCAGATATATCGGCAAAAAGTACAACAGACCGTGGAACATGTTGGAGAACATGCTGTTGGGATCATAACCGATACCAAAACTGGTCAAAATCCAGCCACGCCAGCCTTCAAGCGTTGACATACCCAACTGGGCCATTGCACTGTTGGCTTGAAAACCGGTATTCCACAGCATGAGCATTAATACTGGAAAAGTCGCCAGAACGACATAACTCATTACTCGTTTAAGGTCGATACCATCACGTACATGCGGGGAGCCACGAGTCACATCGCCAGGACTATAGATGAACGTATCGATCATCTCATAAACGGCAAAGTACTTCTCGTAAGGTCCGCCTTTTTGGAATGACGGCTCTATCCTGTCGAGGAATCTTCTTAAACGCGCCATGGTTATCCTTCTTTTTCTATTTGTGTAAGATTGGCTCTCAGCGCAGGGCCATAATCATATTTGCCGGAGCAAACATATGAACATAGGGCCAAGTCTTCTTCATCTAACTCAAGACACCCCAAAGCTTGAGCAGAATCTGTATCTCTGACCAATAAAGCTCTCAGCAGTTGCGTTGGCAAAATGTCCAGAGGCATAACGGTTTCAAATACACCAACCGGCACCATGGCGCGTGGACTGCCATTCTGAGAAGTCGTCAATGGCAAGTCTTTTTTACCGAGCAGCTTGCTAAAGAACACATTCAAAGCAGAATATTTGTTGGCACCGCCGGGACGAATCCAGCCTAATATTTCACGGTGAGTACCTTCTTCAAGCACTGAAATCTGGTTGTGGAAACGGCCAAGATAGGCTGCCCAATTATTGGCGGTATGGCCATTGAATACTGAACCGGAAATAACGCGTGAACGTATATTTTGTAATTCACCGCGGACTAAATCTTCTGTATTAGCACCGAGGCGGGTACGAATTAATCGTGGTGTATTCACCATTGGGCCCGCCAAAGAGACAATGCGCTCAACCCAGATGTGGCCGGTGGTGAACAGCTTGCCAACGGCAATAACATCTTGATAACCGATATGCCAAACAGTTTTCTTGGTACTGACCGGTTCAATAAAATGAATATGCGTGCCAACCAATCCAGCCGGGTGTGGACCTGAGAAGGTGGGTGTTTCAAGATTCTGGATATCAGGGGTGGGTAATGCTGCTTGTGGAGCTTGGCAAAGATAGAGCTTGCCACTGGTTAAATGGCTGAGCACGGTCAGTCCATTACGGAAATCTTCAGCACATTCATTGATGATCAGATTTGGATCGGCAGCCAGCGGGTTAGTGTCAATGGCAGTAATAAAAATTGCCTTGGGTTCGCTGCCCAGTTCCGGAGTCTTACTGTACGGACGAGTACGCAGCGCTGTCCATAAACCAGATTCGACCAGATTCTGCTGTACTTGCTCACGGTTCAGGTTTGGCAGTTCATTCGGAGAATAATGCTTAAATGTGACTTGTTCATCACCTTCGAGCTGAATAACAACTGACTGCAAAGCGCGCTTGGCACCACGATTGATGGATGTTATTACACCTGAACCGGGGGCTGTATAGGTAACACCGGGTATTTTTTTATCGGTGAATAATGCTTCACCTAATTTAACCCGCTGTCCTTCTTCTACCAGCATGGTTGGCTTCATACCGACGAATTCGTGACCCAACACAGCAACAGTTGCCACCGGATTAGTTTGGCTAATTTTTTGCTCCGGGGCACCAGCAAGGGGCAATGTCAGCCCTTTCTTAATTGAGAAATGCATATCCCACCTAGTCAGAAGCAGTGCTTAAGCACTGTTGGCTTTCGAAATTTTCAACGCAGGAGTATAGCGGCT
>NZ_JAUSCC010000036.1 GCF_030651745.1 Methylophaga sp. | reverse complement strand
CGCGGGTTTTGTCAATCAATGAGCGCGCTGTAAAGGGTGCCGGTTTCGTTGAGGGATGAAAGGGACTGGCCATAAGCTTCCGTGCAGGTTGCAAAAATTAAACATTATACAAGCTATGGTTTTAAATTGAGAATTGCTGGTACAAAGTCCCGTCGATGATTAGTTTAGGAGCAATATGGTAGGGCATTCCCTGTTTCCTCTGTTAATGGTTTAAAGTAAAGATAATGGGCACGATGACTGAGCAAGCCACCGCCGTATTGCCTCGTTTAGCGGGAATAAACCGCCATTTCTCCACTGCAGCGACGGCCGACTCATCCAGCGCATCGTGACCACTGCTGCGGTGTACGGTGACTGCTTCGCTAAGTCCATCGGCAGTCACCCTGACCCGGAGAAACACTTTGCCCTGCCAGCCTCGGCTGCGGGCAATTGTTGGATATTTCGGTTTGGGATTGGTACCGTAGTTGGCGTTAAAACTGGCTTCGCTATAAGGCTCTGCATTGCCCCGCGTACCACTTGCAGATTTTGCGGTATTGGCGGCTGTAGCGGCATCACTACTCGTCTCTGAAGCATCCGCAAACGATTCAGTGAGTGAAGGCGCGGGCAGTATTTCCTCGGCAACTGTCACCGGTTTTGGCAGCTTCGCTTGTTTCTGTTTCACCAGCTTTTTTTTCTTCAATGGCTTTTTAACCGGCGGCTTTTTCGGTTTAATCGGCTCAACTGGTTTGGGCGGCGCCGGCGGTGCGGTTGAAGCTTGTTGACCCGGTGCGGAAACCAGGGACACTTCCATCATCAGCGGTTGCGCCAGGGTGATAGGCTCCGCCGGTTGCAACAACCAAAGCGCTCCCCATAGATGCAACAGCAGCACTAAAATCAATAATAAGCTACCGATAGAACGCGGGCGCTCCTCGCCGGTTAACGCTTCAAATAATGTTTCATTTTTACGTATGATTGGGATTGCCGCCACCGGAAGGCGGTTTGTCTGCTTGTTCATGCCGCCTTCGTGGTTATTAAATAAATACATAGGGACTATCGCTTTCATTTATAGTGTTTGAACATCCTTGTCGATTTTATAAACCTCCTCTCTAGCCCTCTCGGTTATGTAACAACCGATACTCGAACAGCTTCGGCAAAAATTGTACCGATCCGGTCGATTTCATCGGCCGTCACGATCAAGGAAGGTAAAAAGCGTACCACGCTGCCTTGGCGTCCTCCCAACTCCACAATTAGCCCCCGCTTCAAACATTCCGTCTGGATTCGACAAGCCAACTTCCGATTGGGCGGATAGACGCCCCCCCTGTGCCAATATGACCTGAGACACCTACCCCTCGGAAATTAGAGTATAAAGGTAGGTCAGAATCATGAGCAAATCGAAAGCAGAGACAATGGAATCACCACAATTAACTGCGCCGGAGGTCGCGTTGGAAGACGC
>NZ_JAUSCC010000035.1 GCF_030651745.1 Methylophaga sp. | reverse complement strand
GGTGACTTTCTATCAGTTTGTACAACCGGCATTAAACAAACTGGCAGGTGCACTTGAGCAAACTCCATTGCTGTTACAGGCTGTCGCTGCTGCTGATATCCGTAAGCGTCCCGGTCGATTTGAATTTCAACGTGGATTATTGCGCAGTAATGCCACCAATCAATTGGAAGTGAGCATGACCGGTGAACAAGGCTCTGGCATTTTGCATTCGATGAGCCATGCCAACTGTTTTATTTTATTGGATGAAGATTGTGATGGTATCGCTGCCGGTCAATCGGTCACTGTCCAACCCTTTGCAGGTTTAATCTAATGTCTGAAAATCAACTCAAACAACAACACGAATTCAACAAACTCAGCAAGCGCCTGCGTCGACAGGTTGGTCAGGCGATTGCCGATTACGACATGATTCAGGATGGCGATAAGGTCATGGTCTGTCTGTCCGGCGGCAAAGACAGCTATACCATGCTGGATATTTTGTTGAATTTACGCGATCACGCACCAATTAACTTTGAGCTGATTGCCGTTAACCTTGATCAAAAACAACCAGGTTTCCCGGAGCATGTGCTGCCTGAATATCTCAGCAGTATTGGTGTACCGTTTCATATTATCGAGAAAGACACTTACAGTATCGTAAAAGAAGTGGTGCCCGAAGGTAAAACGACCTGCGGTATCTGTTCGCGACTACGCCGCGGTTCGTTATATGGTTATGCTCGTCAGCATGGCATTACTAAGATCGCTTTAGGTCATCATCGCGATGATATTATCGAAACACTGTTTTTGAATATGTTCTATGGCAGCAAAATAAAAGCCATGCCGCCAAAATTGCTTAGTGACGATAAAACCAATATTGTGATTCGCCCATTGTGCTACGCCAAAGAGGCAGATATTACCCGCTATTCTGAAGCGAAGGGTTTCCCGATTATTCCATGTAACTTATGTGGTTCTCAGGAAAACCTGCAGCGTCAAGTCATCAAAGAAATGCTGCAAAGCTGGGAAAAACAACACCCCGGCCGTGTTGAAAATATCTTCCGCAGTATCCAGAACATTTCACCATCACAATTGGCCGATCAGCAACTATTTGATTTTAAGGGACTGGAACTATTGCGTACCGAACCAACGGGTCATGAAGATAGTACGTTTGATGATCAACTCTATCCAGCTTTAGCTCGTGTATAGTTTTTTTCTTGTAATGGCGTAATGAAGTTATTCACTTTTTTTAAATTGTTACAGTATTCTTACATCTAGCTTCGCTAATTTATTGAAATCAGAAGGTCAATAATTAAGTAACTGATTTTTATATGGTTTTACAGATGGTTAAAAATTAACCATTTTAAAAAGCTCAGTTAAAGAATAACGACTTAGCGATTTTCACCTGGTTTAACCACAGACTTATCCACAGAAAATGTGAGTAAGTCGCTAAGTTATTGATTGTGACTTTTAAGTCACTGACTTATGCTAAATCCAAACAAATGGTTTGGTTTTTTGCCAAGAACCGTCAGCAAACGTCAGCACATAAAAATATTCAGCGAACATAAAAAATTGACCATGTTTTTGGCACAGTATTTGAAAACTTGTCAATTGAAAAAGCAAAGTTATTCACTTTCCAATTCATTGTTACAGTGCTCTTACAACAAGCAACGCTAAGTTATTGAATGCACATACAAGTATCGTAACATATTGATTTTATTTATTTTTCTGAATTGGTTAAAAAATGACCATTTTAAACAGCTCTGTTACAGATTAACGACTTAGCGATTTTCAACAATGTTAACCACAGACTTATCCACAGAAAATGTGAGTAAGTCGCTAAGCCGTTGATTGTGACTTTTAAGTACCTGAGTTACTTAATCACTGGGGTGAAATCTTCGGCAAATTCCAATGCATTGCCATCAGGATCACGACAGAAAAAAGCCGCCCTGCCTGACTTACTGCGAGAAAACTCCACGCCCGCTTTTTCCAGACGTTCGGCTAACACATCAAGGTTTTCAACCAGCAAAGCAACATGGCGATCCCGTCCACCGTGTTCCGGACGGCCATCAATTGAATCAGGGTTGGGTAATACCATCAAATGTAATTGCTGTTTATTATCCAAGTCCAGCCAGGCACCATCATAAGCAAACTTGGGGCGGTTAGGGTTTAACGGGATCTGCAATACATCACAGTAAAACCTCAGCGAGGTGGGTAAATCTGCAACCAGAAAGCTGGCATGTGCAATAGACTTAATCATAAATATTTCCTGCAAGATCAATAATAAAAAGGTCAGCGATTATGTTTTTCTACCCGGGCAATGCCAAACGCCGCAGCAAAGATTAACGTACCGCCAAACCATTCCTGCAACGTCATCATTTCGGTCGTTAATAGTGCCGATGAAGTCGCAGCTACAATCAGTTGAAATAACATTATGACTGCAGCCCGATAAACCGGCATTCTGGCCAGACCATACAAAACAGCAACGGTCATGGCAATAATAATACCGCCACCTATTAATATGGCACTTGCCCATACAGCCATACTGACGACCGGTAATGGAGACTGTTGCAGAATCAACACCACTATCGAAACAGTAACAACGCCCCATAAAATAACTGTGGTTTTTAAAATCATCGGAGCTGCGGCAAGTTTTCGACTTAATACATTGTTTACAGCAAAACACAGACTGGCAAACAAAGCTAACCAATCAGCCAGCCCGTGCGGCCAGGGAAGCCCCATTTCTGGTCGCCATAACATCAAAACGGTGCCGCCCATTGCCAACACAAACATCATGATTGCAGCGACCGACAATGTCTCACCCAGCCACCAGCGGCCTAATATGACAGACCATAAAGGCGATAAATAAAATAACAACATCACCCGCATCACCTGGCCGTCATTCAATGCCACTAAAAATGCAAGATTGGTCATACCAGCGGCCAGCGCCAGCCAAATCAGATCAGCTGGGATCTGTTTCCAGTGATAACGATTTTTGATAAAAATCGGCACACTGGCCATTGCAGCCGTGAGATACATTACTAATGTGAGCCAGACCACTGACATGCCTGCCTGTTCGAACAAACGCATCGGGTACCAAATGATGCCCCACATTGTGGCAGCAAACAGCAGACTGAGAATAGCGAGTTTGGATTCGGACTGTTTTACTGAGTTCATGCTGATGCTTATAACACGAGCGGCTATTCAAGCGTTATAATG
Source organism: Methylophaga sp. (assembly GCF_030651745.1). The sequence continues at coordinate 35,328 of NZ_JAUSCC010000035.1, read as the reverse complement.
GGCGGATTTTTCTGACCCGGCGATATGTTTTAATGAATCCTGATCTGGCCCGATTACATCCTTATCCGTTTGAGAAACTTGCCGAACTGCAACAAGGCTGCACCCCACCTAAGACCTTAGCGCATATTTCGCTTTCTATCGGTGAGCCCAAGCATCCTACTCCCGGTTTTATTACCGAAGCGGTCATCAGTCATTTACATGGCTTATCGGTGTATCCAACCACAGCAGGTAGTATTGAGTTACGCCACACTATTGCGAATTGGTTGGATCAGCGTTTTCAACTGGCAGGACATATTGATCCAGTAACGCAAATTCTGCCAGTAAATGGTACCCGCGAAGCGTTGTTTGCGTTTGCTCAGGCGATCATTGATCGTCGTAATGAACCGCTGATTGTGATGCCCAATCCTTTTTATCAGATTTATGAGGGTGCAGCGTTTCTGGCCGGGGCCGAACCTTACCTGCTCAATTGCACCGAACAAACCGGTTTTGTGCCGGATTTTGATGCTGTGCCGGCAAGTGTCTGGTCTCGCTGCCAATTGTTATATCTGTGCAGCCCAGGTAATCCGACTGGCGCGATTGTTGATGCCGAAACTCTTACCAAACTGATTCAGCTGGCACATGAATATGATTTTATTATTGCGGCTGATGAATGTTATTCGGAAATCTATTTTGATGAAGCCTTGCCACCTGTCGGGTTGTTGCAGGCGGCTGTTGCGGCTGGTTATAACGATTTAAGTCGTTGTGTGGTTTTTCATAGCTTATCCAAACGTTCCAATGCACCAGGCTTACGCAGTGGTTTTGTAGCTGGCGACGCCAATGTAATGAAGTCTTTTTTACGCTATCGTACCTATCATGGTTGTGCGATGCCGCCATCGACCCAGTCCGCCTCAATTGCTGCATGGTCGGATGAAGCACATGTTGCACACAATCGACAGTTGTATCGTGAGAAATTCGATGCCGTTTTGGAAATTTTATCCCCGGTAATGAATGTTACTCAGCCTGAAGCAAGTTTTTATCTGTGGGCAGAAACGCCTATTGCCGATACGGATTTTGCCCGTGGCTTATTTGATCAATATAACGTCACCGTATTACCGGGACGTTTTTTAGCCAGAGATACCAAACAAGGTAATCCTGGCGTTAACCGAATCCGTATGGCATTGGTTGCACCACAAGATGAGTGCGTCGAAGCTGCTATGCGGATCCGTGATTATATTGAAACCCTATCTTAATAATTTGGAGAAACTGATGAGCGATATCCAGCAGATTATCGAAACGGCATTTGAACGCCGTGCAGAAATCACCCCAGCAAATGCCGAAGCGGAAGTACGTAATGCCGTCAATGAAGTCTTGGCCATGCTCGACAGTGGTAAAGCCCGTGTTGCTGAAAAACAAAATGGTGATTGGGTCGTTAATCAATGGCTGAAAAAAGCGGTTTTATTATCATTCCGCTTGAATGACAACCGCCCGATGTCTGGTGGTGAAACACAATACTTCGATAAAGTAGAGCCAAAATTTGCCAACTTTACTGAAGCCGATTTCAATACCGCCGGTGTCCGTGTGGTTCCTCCTGCGGCAGCACGTCGTGGTTCTTATATCGCACCAGGCGTTGTATTGATGCCGTCTTACGTAAATATTGGTGCCTATGTTGATTCCGGTACCATGGTGGATACTTGGGCAACTGTTGGTAGCTGTGCACAAATTGGTAAAAACGTGCATTTATCCGGCGGTGTTGGTATCGGTGGTGTACTTGAACCGTTACAGGCAGGCCCGACCATCATTGAAGATAACTGCTTTATCGGCGCACGTTCTGAAGTGGTTGAAGGCGTTATTGTGGAAGAAGGCTCCGTGATTTCTATGGGTGTCTACATTGGTCAAAGTACCAAAATCTTTAACCGCATGACTGGCGAAATCAGCTACGGCCGCATTCCTGCTGGCTCAGTAGTAGTTTCCGGAAACCTGCCTTCAAAAGATGGCAGTTACAGCTTGTATTGCGCTGTGATTGTTAAACAGGTTGATGAAAAAACCCGTGGTAAAGTTGGTATCAACGAATTACTGCGTGATATTTAATTTATAAAACAAACTGAGGATGGTGACGACATACAACTGTCGTTACCATCTGATTCAGAGCCAAATAACGGTGGAGTCAATGATGCAAAAACCATTGATATACTGTATCATTTCTCGTCTTTTACCCCTCTGATGGGGCCTTCCAGGTGAAACGGCAACGATGATTTTGTTCGGCATCAAAAATTGTGACACAGTCAAAAAAGCCCGCCGCTGGCTGGATGAGCATCAAGTGTCCTACCAATTCCACGATTTTCGCAAAGATGGTCTGGATCAAACCACCATCAAACAATGGCTGAAATCTATCAGTTGGGAACAGCTCATCAACAAACGTGGCACCACCTGGCGTCAGCTTGACGATCCACGCAAAGAACAGCTTGATCAACAAACAGCTGTCGAATTAATGCTTGCCCATCCCACACTTATCAAACGCCCGGTTATTGAAAATGAATCCGGCGTATCGGTAGGTTTTAACGAATCTGATTTCCAGGCCCGCTATGCAAAATAATTTGTCTGAAACTGTCCAGCTTACGATTGATTTGATTCAACGTGACAGTGTTACGCCAGCCGATAAAGGCTGTCAGATCATGCTGGCAGAGCGGTTGGCTGATAGTGGTTTCAATGCCGAATATCTACGTTTTGGTGAAGTTGATAATCTGTGGTGCCGTCGGGGACATAATGGTCCGTTATTTGTATTTGCTGGCCATACAGATGTAGTGCCAACCGGTCCAGTCGATAAATGGACCCATGAACCATTTGCCGCCAGAATCGATAATGGCGTTTTATATGGTCGTGGTGCAGCCGATATGAAAGGTAGTATCGCTGCCATGGTGACGGCCTGTGAACGTTTTGTGGCACAACATCCTCAACATGCTGGCAGTATTGCTTTTTTGCTGACCAGCGATGAAGAAGGTCCAGCAACCGATGGTACCGTTAAAGTCATAGAGACACTGCAGGCTCGTCAGGATCATATTGACTGGTGTGTAGTAGGTGAACCCACCAGCACAGATAAAGTGGCAGATGTTGTTAAAAATGGGCGCCGTGGTTCATTAAACGGCTATCTGACGGTCAAAGGTAAGCAAGGTCATATTGCCTATCCACATCTGGCGGATAACCCAGTGCATAATCTGGCTCCTGCTTTGGCTGAACTGTGTGCCGTGCAATGGGATCAAGGTAACGATGATTTCCCGCCTACCAGCTTTCAGGTATCTAATCTGAATAGCGGTACTGGTGCCACCAATATAATTCCAGGTACAGCGGAAATGATTTTTAACTTCCGTTATTCCACCGAAGTCACTCATGAAGAACTGCAACAGCAGGTGGAAGCAATTCTGGATAAGCATGGTGTAACTTATCAACTAGATTGGGTATTATCGGGTAAACCTTTCCGTACTGCTGGTGGAAAATTGCTTGAAGCCGTGCAGGTGGCTGTTAAAACGGTAACTGGTTATGAAACAACTTTATCAACATCAGGCGGTACATCGGATGGTCGTTTTATCGCGCCAACTGGTGCACAAGTCATTGAGCTTGGTCCATTAAACGCGACAATTCACCAGATTGATGAACATGTCGCAATTGCTGATTTGGATACCCTGTCGGCAATTTATCAACAATTACTGACTGAATTACTGGTGAACTAGCAAACATGCAAATTCGGCACACCAAACATCTGTTATGGCTTTTTGCAGCAGCATTATTGCTGATGCAGTCCATGGCAGTTTGGCATGATGCCGAGCATGCTTTCCATGATCATATTGCGTTATGTGATCAGTTAAATGTTGTCAGTCATACCCCATCAACCGAGACAAACCCGCAGCTGAATGTTGGTATCTGGCAGCAGCGGTTTCAGCTTGATACTGCTGTTAATTCCCCTGCTCGTTTTGAAAATACCTATCTCTCATTCACCATCCGTGCGCCTCCCGTTTTCTCATAGCATTTGATTTTGTTTTAACACCATTACCCTGTTCGGGAAATGGCTGCTGATATCTGCTATGAGGATTATTCGTGATGAATAAAAAACCACTTGTAGTGCTGCTCGCTGCGGCACTGTCTTCTATGGCTTCTGTAGCGTTTGCTGCCGAAGATACAATTGATATTCCACGCCTGGTGGTCACTTCCGACCCATTAGGCAACCGTACATCAGATGAATTAATCCAACCCGTTACCGTCATCGCTGGCGATGAACTGAATCAAAAGCGTGCCAGTACCTTAGGTGAAACATTAGACGGTCTGCCCGGTGTACATAATGCTGATTTTGGACCAGGCGTCGGACGTCCAGTTGTTCGTGGCTTACAGGGTTCACGCGTTCAGGTATTGGAAGATGGCCTGAGTACTGCCGATATTTCAGGCGAAGGTGCTGATCATGCCGTTGGCATGGATGCAGGACGTGCCGATCAAATTGAAGTGTTCCGTGGTCCAGCGACCCTGCTGTATGGCAGTGGTGCTGCCGGCGGTGTTATCAATGTTCGCAGCAACCGCTTTAACCCGGATTTTGGCGATTCACCAAGAGTAGATGGCCAGATGTCCTATGGTTGGAATGGTCATGATCGTCAGGGCCGTCTCGGTTTAGAACTGCCTATGGGTGACAGTTTTGTTTTACGTACCGATTATGGGGTGCGCCGTAGCAGTGATTTTGACATCGATGGCTATCAGGAAAGTGGCCAAAGAACCGGTCGTAAAGACAAGTTGCAAAACAGCGAAGTGGAAAATGATGTGTTCTCTATCACTGGTTTATTCAAAGGTGACTGGGGTTTCGCTGGTTTGGGCTACAGTACCTGGAAAACCCAATACGGTATTCCGGAAGTGTTTTTGGGTGAAGGTGAAGAAGAACAGGAGCGTATTCGCGCTAAGAATGATCGTTTTGATTTCCGTAGTGAATTCAATGACCCCCTACCCGGTTTTAAAACAGCCCGCCTGAAAATGGCCTATACCAGCTACCGCCAGCAGGAAATTGGTTCGGAATTTGATGACGGTGTATTTGTTGAAAGTGAAGTTGAAACCCGTTTCAATAACAACGAAACCGAAATGCGTCTGGAAATGGTGCATAACCCGATTGCAGACTGGCAAGGTGTTATCGGTCTGCAATTCAATGATCGTGACTTTGAAGCCGAAGGTGAAGGCCATAGCCACGGTGACGACGATGATCACGGCCACGGTGGTGGATTTTATATCCGTGGCAATGATACACGCACCATTGGTTTGTTTATTCTTGAAGAGCGCCCTACCCACTTCGGTCGGTTTGAAGTCGCGGCCCGCGTTGATCATGTCCGCTCCAGCTCAGATAACCTGAGTGAAGATCGTGACATTGATCTGCCAAATGGTGATGAACTCGAACAGGCAGCCAGCCTGAGAAGCCGTAGCTTCACACCGTATAGTTTATCTGCAGGAACCATTGTTGATGTGGATCCGGCACATCATTTAAGAATGTCGGTAACCCGTTCTCAACGCGCTCCTTCTGCTGAACAACTCTATGCTTTTGGCCGCCATGCCGCAGCTGGTACAGTTGAGATTGGTGATCCTAACCTTGGCAAAGAAACCTATACCAATTTTGAAGTCGGCTTTGATCGCCATATCGGTGCCTTCCGTTACGATCTGACCACCTTCTACAATTATGTAGATGACTTCATTTATCTGGCTTCACTGGATGATGGTACTGGTCAGGCCATTGAAATTGATGGCGATACCGTTGTCTCCAACGAACAACGCAATGCGAAATTCTATGGTGTGGAATTTGGTGCCATTACCGATCTGATTGAAGGCCCGGTTCCGCTCAGCATGCGTCTGTCTGCTGATCATGTACGTGGAAAACTCAGTGGTGGTGAAAACATTCCTCGCATGAGTCCTACCCGCGTCGGTATTGGTTTTGATACTTCGTATGGCGATTGGGATCTCAGCCTGGATTATCGCCGTGTCTTTAAACAAACCAAAACGGCGGTTAGAGAAGATAATACCAGTGGCTACAATCTGGTTTCATTTGATGCAAACTGGTCACCCGCCAGCTTGAAAGGTGCTGAAATCTTTATTCAAGGCCGTAATTTGCTAAATGAAGATGGCCGCAGACATACCAGCTTCTTTAAGGATGAGTCACCTATCATTGGCCGTACCATTTATACCGGTATCCGCTTTGATTTTGGCGGATAACTATTAAAGTTCTTCCAGTTAAACTCAGGCCCGGCTTTGCCGGGCCTTTTTTTGTGGAGCAACTCTACGGCTTCTGTTAGATTGAAGCCTTTTTAGCGGGTAAGCAAAGATGGCTTTAATTGAAACAGGGGATGATATCAGCAGCATTAAACTGATTTATATATTTAATCTGGTTGGCTCGCTGATTTATCCAATTCTGATTATGGGTGCTGTTGTTGCCTATGAAAAAAAACAGCAAGCTCCAGCATGGCTACAATCACATTATCTGTTTCAGATTAATGGCTTTTTTATCAGCCTGATCTTGCTGATGATTTCCTGGGGATTATTGTACGTTGGCAATCTATACGGTTTAGTCGTGATGGCAGCGTGGATAGTCTGGAATATCAGCCGTAGTGTGAAAGGCTGGAAAACATTAAAGGCAGAAAAAGCGATTACCAACCCCAAGAGCTGGTTATTTGGCTGAGCAGCTTGTTAGCCGCGATAAATAGCCAATGGCCCAGTGGCTTGTTGAGTAGGCATGATTTCCATGGTGGTGACATTCATATGCGCCGGGGTATTGACCAGCCACCAGATGGTATCAGCAATATCCTCGGCAGTGAGCGCAACGGTTTTTTCATACACTTTGCCGGCGCGCTGTTCATCAGCTTTAAATCGGACCATGGAAAATTCTGTTTCGGCATTGCCCGGTTCGATATTGGTGACACGGATTTGTGTACCTAATAAATCAGCACGAAGTGCCAATGAAAACTGCCTGACAAAAGCCTTGCTGGCGCAATAGACATTGCCGCCCGGATAAGGCCAGTTTCCGGCGACAGAACCAATATTGATGATATATCCCCTATCTCTTGATTGCATGCCCGGTAAAACCAGTCTGGTGCAGCGCATCAAGCCTTTGATGTTGGTATCCACCATGCGCTCCCAATCTTCCGGATCGGTGGCATAGGCCGGTTCCAGTCCCAACGCTAAACCTGCATTGTTAACCAATACATCAATCTGCTGAAATTCCACCGGCAGTTCAGCAAACGCTTGTTCAGTTGCCTGACGGTCACTGATATCAAAACAACTGATGCAGGTTTGAGTTGCCCCGCCTAATTCTGCCTGCAATTTTTGCAGTCGCTCCAGACGACGTCCGGTAATAATCAACCGCCATCCGGCTTTGGCGAACAGCCTAGCACAGGCTTCACCAAATCCGGCAGTCGCACCGGTAATCATGATAATGGGAGGTGGCTGATTTGAATTGTAAGCGTTCGTCATATTCTCTTTTCGACTCTGTTTATAGATAGCAGGAACAGATTATCAAGCGCCTTCGGCAAACACGATGGTACGGCGGCCGCTGACAATAATGCGATGTTCAATATGTGCTTTGACAGCTCTGGCTAAAACCAATCGCTCAATATCTTTGCCAATCATCACTAAGTCTTGAGGGCTGTTATCGTGACGTACCCGCTCGACATCCTGCTCAATTATCGGACCTTCATCCAGTTCAGCGGTCGCATAATGCGCAGTGGCTCCAATCAATTTCACCCCACGTTCATAAGCCTGATGATAAGGTTTGGCACCCTGAAAAGCCGGTAAAAATCCATGGTGGATATTGATGACCTTACCTGCAAACTCTTTGACAAACTGCTCAGACAGAATCTGCATATAGCGCGCCATTACGACCAGATCAATCTGATACTCGGAGAGTAAGGCTTTAATTTGCGCTTCCTGTTGTTGTTTGGTTTCTTTGGTAATGGGCAGATGATAGAACGGCTTGTTGAACTGACGCGCCATATTCTCCAAGTCGGGATGGTTACCAATAATAATAGGGATCTCGCATTTCAACTCGCCTTCCAGTTCCCGTAACAGCAAGTCATAAGGACAATGCGACGCACGGGTTACCAGTAAAGCTACACGGTATGGCAAATCAGTATAGTGAACCGACCAGGTCAATTGCAGTGCGTCTGCCAATGAGCCGAATTGTTGATGCAGCGTCTCATGTGACATCTGGCCTTCATCTTCAACCTTGAGGCGCATGAAATAACGCCCATGTTCGGTATCGGTATATTGCTGACAATGCAGAATATTGTAGCCACGTTCTGCAAAAAAACCGGTGATGCCGGCCAGCAAGCCTTTTTGATCGGCACATTGAATAAGCAACACGATGGCTTTCATGGTGAAACAACCTCTACCGACATAAAATCAAAGCGCAGATGCTAGCACTTTGAAGCTGCTTTATGAATATTGATTATATTTGTCAGCGCGGCCTTTGACCTTATCCACCGGATATTTCGCCGCGTTTTTGTCCATTTTTCGCTTTATGGCCTGGTCAAGATCAATATCGAGGTCATGACATAGGTAACTCAAATACACAGCAACATCGGCAATTTCATCTTCCAGCGCTTCACGTTTATCCGTCTCCAGCATTTGCTGGATTTCCGCTTTATCTCGCCACTGAAACCATTCCAGCAGTTCAGCCGCTTCGATCGACAGTGAAATCGCTAAATCCTTTGGATTATGGAATTGTTCCCAGTCCCGTTCGCGACGAAATTCAATCAGTTGCTTTAATAAATCGGCATTAATCATCTGCAAGAAACCTGTTAACCTGCTCAACAAAAATATCGGGTTGATCTGCATGTACCCAATGACCCGCATTCTCAATCACTACATGCTCAGCGTTCGGATAAAAAGTTTTAATGTGCTGCCAATCATTATCCGTAATGTAGTTTGACTTTTCCCCACTGATAAACAGCGTCGGCTTTTCGACTAAATCATCTGGCTCAACACTTTGTAGTAATCCGGGATAATTACAAAACAACGCCTGCAGATTGATACGCCAGTTAAATCCTTGATCATTGTTTTGCAGATTCAGTAATAGGAATTGACGTACCAGAGGATCCGGCAGCGTATCGGCTAATGCTTCACTTACTTGCGTTCGCGATGAATATTTTGACAAATCTAATGCCAATAACGCTTTAAAAATAATGCTGTGTTCATCGACATATTGCCGTGGTGCAATATCAACAACAATAAGTCGGCGGAGACGATCAGCAAAACTTTGGGCAAATTGCATAGCTGTTTTACCACCAAGCGAATGCCCCAGCAGATCAATTACTGGCAGGCCTAAATCATCTTGTAGATTCAGCAAATCCTCCGCCATTAAATCAAACGTTTGCTGCTGATGATGGAATGATCGGCCATGATTGCGCAGATCCACACTAATAACTTGTCGCTGGGACGATAGAGCTTTGGCTATGCTGCGCCAATTATCCGCCGAGCCGAATAAACCATGCAGAATGACCAACGGCTCACCCTGCCCAATTGATTGAAAGTGTAATTTCATAATGATTACTTAGGGCCTGTTTTTCTTTCATAGACATCGCTGCTGGAGGCTATTTTTTCGTTCAGCAAGGCGGAAATGATGTAGTGTTGTTGTTCTACATAAATCATTTCCAACGCAGTTGGGCGGAAAAATAGCCCCAGCCCTTCGGGGTGTGGCTGAAAATGTACCACTCTTCGTTGCTCATTGTTTATTTAGAATTACTACAAAAACGTCAGCAACGTTTTTGAGCGTAAGCCCCTTGGGGGTGAGCTACATGAATGTATCTCACACACTTCACTTCTCGTGCCTTGATTGGTACATTTTCAGTCACAACAGAGGTGTCTAGGAAAGAAAAATAGGCCCTGACACGTTATAATGCCGGATTGATAATTCGGAGTAATTGAACGTGGACGAAGCAATTTTGATGATTCTGGTCAAGCAATACGCCGATCGGTTTGGCATCACTTTCAGCTCAAAACATTTGGACGATGAAGTAAAAAAACAGCAGTTAGTCAGTTTGATGCAGGAAGCATTAGCCGGAAAACGCGGTCCGGTTACTGATGCGGATTTAAGTTAAAAAAACACCCTCAGCTAAACACTGAGGGTGTTTCGTTTATTAAATCAGAATTTCTCAAATACCAGACAGGCATTCGTACCACCAAAACCGAAGCTGTTCGACATCACGGCCTGTAGCCCTGCATTGTCTTTACGCTCCAATACGATAGGCATGCCCTTAGCTTGCTCATCCAGATTATCGATATTGGCAGAAGCAGCAACAAAGTCATTTTCCAGCATCAGCAAACTGTAAATCGCTTCCTGCACGCCAGCGGCACCCAAAGAGTGGCCAGATAATGATTTAGTTGAACCAACCAGTGGAATTTGAATTTCAGCAAATGCCTGTTTAATAGCACCTAACTCAGCTAAATCGCCAACCGGTGTACTGGTGCCATGGGCATTAATGTAATCAACTTTACTGTTACGCATCGTCGACATGGCCATTTGCATACAACGTTGCGCACCTTCACCTGAAGGCGCCACCATGTCATAACCATCTGAAGTGGCGGCATATCCGGTTAATTCAGCATAAATTTTTGCGCCACGAGCTTTAGCATGTTCATACTCTTCCAGTACCAACACACCACCACCACCAGCGATAACAAAACCGTCACGGTCTGCATCATAAGCACGTGATGCTTTATCAGGCGTTTCATTATATTTGGTCGATAAGGCACCCATCGCATCAAACAATGAACTCATGGTCCAGTGTTCTTCTTCTGCACCACCGGCAAAAACAATATCCTGTTTGCCTAGCTGGATTTGCTCCATCGCATTACCAATACAGTGCGCACTGGTTGCACAGGCAGAAGACATGGAATAGTTAACGCCTTTGATTTTGAAAGGTGTGGCCAGGCAGGCTGAGGTTGTACTTCCCATCACCTGAGTGACACGATAAGGTCCGACTCGTTTCAAACCTTTCTCACGAAGGATATCAGCGGCTTCAACTTGATTGGAAGAAGACGCACCACCAGATCCCATAACAAGTCCGGTTTTTGGGTTGGAAACATCACTTTCGCTTAACCCGGCATCCTGAATTGCATGTTTCATCGCAATATAGGCATAGGCTGCTGCATCACCCATAAAACGCAGAACTTTACGATCAATAAAATCTTTAAAATCAATATCAAAAAAACCTGCAACATGGCTTCTAAAACCCATGTCAGCATACTGCTGTTTAAAACGGATACCAGAACGACCGGTGCGAAGTGATTCGGTAACGGTGGCAAGATCCAATCCTAAACAGGAGGTGATCCCCATACCAGTAACAACTACACGTCTCATTGTCTTGTCCTAAAAGTTGTCAGTTGAAGTAAACAGACCAACTCGTAAATCTTTGGCGAAGTAGATATCGCGACCATCCACTGATACCGTACCATCAGCAATGGCCAGTACCAGTTTGCGTGAAATTACTCGTTTCAAATCAATACGGTAAGTCACTTTTTTGGCGCTAGGTAATACTTGTCCAGTAAATTTCACTTCACCAGAACCCAGCGCTCTTCCTCTACCGGGATTTCCATCCCATGCCAGAAAAAAGCCAAGTAATTGCCACATAGCGTCCAAGCCAAGGCAACCTGGCATAACAGGATCACCCGGGAAATGGCATTTGAAAAACCATAACTCAGGATGAATATCCAGTTCAGCAATGATTTCACCTTTTCCATAGGCACCACCATCATTGGAAATATGACTGATACGATCCATCATCAGCATATTGGGGACTGGCAGTTGGGCATTGCCCGGGCCGAACATTTCTCCGTGGCCGCACTGCAAGAGTTCCTCGAAGGAAAAAGATGATTGCTTACTCATGAATTTCTAAAATAACCCTACAAATTAAGCACGACATAATAGCATGATAGTTAGCTTGCAGAAAAAGTTGCAGCTATCAACGTACAGGTTCTAAAAAAAAGCCATACCTAACAGGCATGGCTTATCGATATTCATTCAGTTCTGGGGTAATCAGTTACGGCTATCAGCAACTGTTGTCGCGGCAGCTGGTGCAATAATCTCCAGACTTTCCAATAACAAACCGGTGCTGTTAAGTACCCGGTACTGAGTAAAAAGTTCGTCATATTGAGCATTAGTCAATGAAATCCGGGCTCTGAATAATTCATTTTCAGAATCCAGTAAATCCAACAATGTGCGCTGACCGATATTAAACTGCTGCTGATATGCATCACGGGTTTTTTCCGCTGCATCAGCGTATTGTTCAAAATATGACATCTGCCGGCGAACGGTTTCCAATGCATTCCATGATAAACGAACGCTTTGCTCTACTTGTCTATGAGTATTATTACGAATTTCAGCGGCTTGATTAATCAAAAATGCCGTTTCTTCACGTCGAGCTTTATCTCTTCCACCATTCAGCAGGTTATAACGTAATCTGAACATGGCCGTCACATCTTTGTCCGTTCCTCGGACACCATCGATATTATGGTCACTACGTGTGCCTAGTTCAAAATCAACTCTTGGTAAAAAAGCCGCTCTGGTCACATCATGCTGAGCATTGGCTGAAACAACATCCGCTTGAGCAGAACGCAAGGTCGGATGTTTTTGAATTGATATGTTCACCGCCTCTTCAACACTGGAGGGCATAAATGGTTCAGGTGATGGAGGCTCAGAGAGCGAGGCTGGCGCTGCTCCAATTACCCGCAAATAATTGGTTTCAGCATCACGCAGATTGCTCTGCTCAGCCATCAGATTCGTTTCGGCTAAAGCCAAACGGCCAAGACTTTGATCCATGTCAGCTCGACGTCCAACACCACGCTCACTACGTAAAGTAATCTGGTCATGAGTACGTTGGTGCGACTCTAGATTAGTCTGGGCTAACTCAACCAGCTGTTGGCGTCGCAAGACATTGAGATAGGCTTCAGTTGCTTCTAAAGCAGTATTCTCTGCCACACTGTAAACAGAATGAGCACGTGAATCGGTTCTGGCTTTATGGCGTTCAACCTCGTTTTTGGTAAGACTGCCATCGTAAAGCATTTGCCTGAGATTCAAACTGGCTTCATCTCGGTTTAAATGAATTTCACCATCACCACGATTACGTGTTGCAGGACTGTCAGTTGATTCCCAACCCGTTCCAACACCTAAATCAATTGTCGGGAAATAACCGGCTCTTGCCTGGTCAATTTCTTTGGAAACAGCCTGACGTTCACTGACTGCAGCCAAGACATCCGGATTGGTTTTTAAAGTGGTATGAATTGCTTCCTGCAAAGTTTCAGCTTGCACTGAACTAAAACACAGCAATGACGGGATTATAAAAAACGCTTTGTTCATAATCTTTTCCTAATTCAAAGCAGTAATCGGTATTATTTTTTAGGGTTAATGACCGCTTACAGCTCCCCCCAAAGCAATACCTTCCTATTCCATTCGGTACTGATTGTAGACAAATCAACCCAACTACACAATGCAGGCTTATCGAAGATCGCGAAACACGATTGCCAATGAAAGGCGATCCGGTAAACTCATTTTCTGAAAAATGGTGGTCAAATGTGCTTTTACGGTTCTTTCCGTGATATTCATATTACGGGCAATCATTTTATTCGTTGCGCCATGACTCACCATTTTGGCTACTTCCAGTTCTTTAGGTGACAGCGTCTCTGCAGCTCGACGCTGCTTTTCACTTACTTCGGGAATATGGCTGATTTCATCAATCAATCCGGAAATAACATGGCGCTCTACCCAGACTTCACCATTAGTAATCAACGATAAGGCTTCCTGAAGTTTGCTCATCGGCAGATTCTGGTTGAAATAGCCACGGGCCCCTTGTTTTAAAGCTGCAATTTGTACTGGAATCGGCCGCGGAGGACCAATCACTAAAATCCGGCTATCAGGACATAATTTTTTAAGTTGTCCAATAATTTGTGAAGGATTTTCATCCAGTAAAAATTGATGGCATAGCACCAACTCCGCTGTCTGTTTTTTTAATGCATCCAGTAAACCGTTAATATCTTTATAGAGACTGACATCATAAATAGCTGGCAACGCATCGGTTATGACACGTGCCACGTCATTATCCGCTGTAGCCAGATAAAGACTTTTTTCAGTCTCTGTAATTACTGTCATGGTTCAACCTTAGCCTTAACGTTCTCTCAACGCTTCATTTTTAGCTTTTAGTATGGGCTTTAATAGGTAATCAAGCACGGTTTTTTCACCAGTAAGTATATCTACTGTCACTGTCATCCCGGGAATTATGCCTAACTCGCCCAAACTACTTTTTATATAATTTTGTTCTGTGCGTAAATAGATAAGATAAAAACTTTCATCTTCATCATTGGTTATAGTGTCGGCACTGATGCGTTCCAGCTTGGCTTGCAGTCCCCCGTAAATGGAAAAGTCATACGCCGTAAACTTTACCATCGCTTCTTGTCCCGGCCTTAAAAAAGCAATATCAGCCGGACGTATCTGCGCTTCTATTAATAAATTATCTTCCAACGGGACAATTTCTACCAGATCCATTCCTGGTTGTATAACCCCGCCAATAGTATTGATCATCAGCCGCTTGATAGTACCTTTCATCGGCGATCGAACATTGGTTCGGGTAACCCGATCTGCCAATGCCGATACAGATTCTTCGGTTCTTGCCATTTCAGCACGCACTTCACTAAGTTCTCTGGCAGCTTCAGATTTAAACCGGGTAGTGGCTTCATTGATTTTCTGCTGGACTTCATCCATTGACGAGCGAATACGCGGGATCGCCAATCTGTTTGAATCCATTTCACCTTTCAGATCATTGACTGTACGTCTTAGTCTGAGTAGTTCAACTTCTGACATTACACCAGCGGCTACCAGTGGTTCTGACATTTGTAATTCCTGATTGCTCAGTTCAAAGCTGCGGCTAAGCTGCTCCTGCCTGGCCTGTTTTTCAACCAGTTCTTGTCTTCGCTGTTCAGCCTGTCTTTTTAAAACATCAATGGTTGTCTGTAACTGGAGTTGGCGCGATTGATAAAGAGCTGTCTCTTCTGCAACCAATGCGGGTTGTGCTTCCATCAGGGCTGTCGGGAGCTCCAAAGCCTTACCTTCACTTTCTGCGGCTAATCTGGATGTTCTCGCTACCAGTTCCCAATATTTAAGTTGAGATTCACGGAAAGACGAAGAGAAACGAGTGTCGTCGATTCTCAATAAAACATCGTCTTTTTCGACCAGTTGGCCTTCACTGACTAATACATCGGCCAGTATTCCGCCCTCCAGGTTTTGTATCACTTGAACTTTACTGGATGGAACAACCTTGCCTTGTCCCCGAGTGACTTCATCAATTGCTGCAACACTTGCCCACCACAACGCTATACCGATAAATGCTGCTATTAACAACAGTAAAATATGTCCGCCCCAGTGGGTTGACGCCATTGTCGCCGCACTGATTTCAGACATAAAACTGATATCTTCATTATTTTTTTTAAGCCAGGCCATCCATCTACCCTTTAGAAACCCGGATATGACCACTTTTCAATGCAGCCAGGATTTGTTCGCGTGGCCCATCCGCCACCAACTTTCCTTGATCCATAACTAACACCCGATCCACCAGACTTAACAGCGATGCACGATGTGTCACCAGAATAAGGGTTTTCTCTTTGATTATGTCACTGAGTTTGCTTTTAAAACGCTCTTCACTGCTGTTATCCATAGCATTGGTTGGCTCATCCAATACCAAAACAGGAGGATCCAATAATAAAGCCCGCGCCACTGCAATACTTTGGCGCTGCCCGCCAGACAGCCCTTCTCCACGCTCACCTACTGGCATATCAAAACCTGAAGGATGTCGGTTGATAAACTCAGTTACGCCCGCAATTTCCGCCGCACGAAGCACTGCTGAATCCTCAGCAAAAGGGGCACCTAATGCGATGTTGTCTCTGACACTTCCAAAAAACAGCATCACATCCTGAGGGACATAACCGATCGAGCGTCGTAAATCGATGGGATCGATTTGCCGCAGATCAGTTTCATCCAGTAAAACGGCACCATCTGCTGGTTCATATAATCCCAGAATAAGTTTTTCTATCGAGCTTTTACCTGAACCTATCCGCCCGATTATTGCTACTTTTTCACCCGGGCTGAGTTTGAAAGAAACATCACTTAATGCATCTATCGCCTGTTCAGGATAACGGAAACTGACCTGTTTGAATTCGATGCCGCCTTTGAATTTTTCGCGGTGTAAAAACTCACGGCCATTAGGTCGTTCAACCGGTAAATTCATCATATTATTCAGAGAACCCAAAGCGGCTTTTGAATGATGAAAACGGGTCAAAATACCTGCCAATTGCCCCATTGGCGCTAGGGCTCTTCCTGTCAAAATAGTGCTGGCAATTAATGCCCCCATACTGATTTCATTTTCGCTGATTTTATAAACACCATAAACCACCACGGCTATCGTGGTCATTTGCTGTACAAAAGTTGTTAAATTAACAGCAGCTGAAGACAGTAATTTTGCTCTTTGACTATATTTGGAAATTGATCCAGCAGTTTGCTCCCATTTGCGTTGCAATGGTGTTTCAGCCCCCAGACTTTTTATAGTCTCTAACCCGGTTAAGGTTTCAATCAGCGTGGCGCTTTTTTGACCGGCATGGCGAAACAGTTGCTTGATGGCTCGACCCAGCGGGATCTGAATAATCAAGCTGATCAAAATAGTGATCGGAATCACTGCCAAGGGGATATAAGCCAAATCGCCTGCGATCAACCAGATAACCGCAATGAATAAAAAGGTAAACGGCAGGTCAATTAACGTTGCAAGCGTCGATGATGTAAAAAAATCTCGAAATGATTCAAACTCTTGCATACTGTTGGCAAAGCTGCCGACCGAGTTTGGTCTTGCGGCCATTTTGATACCCAAGACTTTTTCAAAAATAGTGGCTGATAAAATAACGTCGGCTTTTTTGCCAGCAACATCAATAAAATAACCACGTAAAGTACGTAGTAATAAGTCAAATACAAAAACAATGGCTACCCCAATTGCCAGCACCCACAACGTCGCCAGGGCATGATTAGGGACTACCCGGTCATAGACATTCATTACAAATAACGGGGAAGCTATAGCGAATAAATTGACTAAAATAGACGCCAGAAACGCGTCAGCGTTCCCCAAAACCAATGTCTGGCACGAGGTATACTCGAAACCTCGCCTCGTTTATCAAAGTGTTGAACCGCTTTAATAAAAATGGCGTAGCCGGTGTAATGTGTTTGCAGATCTGCCAAATCAACAAGAGATTCCGTTTCACCACTTTCCGGATAAATCACTGTTGCCTGCTTTCCATTTAACTTAACTAGAATACAGGCATTACCTTCATTCATTAACAGCACTGCCGGGAGCACTAATGGAGAGATTTTCCGTAAGGGTCGTTTGACGACTTTTGATGATAAACCAGCGCGCTCAGCGGCTCTGGAAAATAAATCCGGTGTCAGTCGATTGTCAACTAATGGAAGACCTGCAACCATCGAATCCGGGCTGTGAGGTTTTTGTAGCAGCTTCGTCAGAACGGTAAGACAGGCCAATAAAGGATCATCGTGAGTTAAATAGGTTGCCTCCGCCTCCCATTGCCGATTTTGTCCGTGTTGATTAGTTGCTTTATGTTCCATGTAATAGACGACGCTATCCAACTCAAAATGTGAGGAGTTTCACAGTTTTTTTCTTTACTGTAAAGCTATGACCGCTTAACCTTGCTCAAATTAGCATAACCCAGAAACGACGGGAACAATAAAGATGGTATACATCGATCGCGATGAGAATGGCCAAATAATCGGAGTTTTTAACGCTCCGCAAAGCGATAAAAGCCAATACATTTCTCCGCAAGCACCGGAATTACTCGAGTTTCTCGGACAATCCAACAGTCATGAAGATGTTCAAACCATCCTCACGGCATCAGATATGGCAATGGTCCGGGTTATTGAAGATTTGGTAAATACGTTGATAGATAAAGGCGTCATTTTATTTACTGACTTACCTGAAGCGGCACAAGCTAAGTTGGTTCAACGTAAAAAGATCCGCCATCATCTCAATTCATTAGAAAACTTAATGAATGAAGATGAAGGCTTACTCTAGGATCTGCTGATCTTTCAGAGTCACAACAGAGGCACCGCTGAAAGCTCTACTGACCCTAATTTTTTAACTTTCTCTCTTTTTAGCTCGACTCGCTATTATCCGTTTGCGCTTTTCCTGTGGAGTTTCAGGTTGCTTTTTTTTGCGCTCTTGAAACGGATTTTCACTAGTTTTAAATTCAATCATCACCGGCGTACCCTGCAATTTAAGTGCAGTACGGAAGTAATTTTCCAGATATCGGCGATAGCTGTTTGGTGTCGCTTCCGTCTGATTACCATGGATGATTATGCGGGGAGGATTTTTACCACCCAAATGCGCATAACGATATTTAATACGACGTCCATTAACCAACGGCGGCTGGTGATCTGCAACAGCTTCTTCCAGCACCCGCGTTAATTGCGGAGTTGGGATCTTGGCTAGCGCCGAACCGTAGGCTGTTTTTACTGATTTAAGCAATAAGCCGACACCACTGCCATGTAAAGCCGAAATAAAATGGGTTTTGGCAAAGCTTAAAAATGGCAGACGGCGTTCAATATTAGTGGCAACCCATTCACGTTCCTGTTTCTCAAGACCGTCCCACTTATTAACGGCAATAACCACAGCTCTGCCGCTTTCGATAATTAATCCTGCCAGATGCAGATCCTGATCGACAATACCATCATGCGCATCCAATACCAATAACACTACATTGGCAGCTTCTATAGCCTGTAATGTCTTAACAATACTGAACTTTTCCAAAGCTTCAGACACTTTAGAGCGACGTCTGACACCGGCAGTATCAATCAAGATGTAACTGGTACCGTCTTTCTCAAAGGGAATATAAATACTGTCACGGGTTGTGCCTGGTTCATCAAAGGCAACAACGCGATCCTCTCCTAGCAGTCGATTAACCAGCGTCGACTTACCTACATTTGGCCGTCCTACTACTGCCAGTCGGATATCACCCGATGTATCTTCTGCCGCCTCTTCCTCTTCCGTTTCAACAATACGGATAGCAGGTAATTCGCGCATCAGGGTATTCATTAAATTACTGATACCACGACCTTGAGTTGCCGAGATCACTTCCGGCTCACCCAATCCAAGTCGATAAAAATCAGCCGCCGCCAGTTCTCGTTGTTCACTTTCAGTTTTATTAATTACCAATAAAACTGGTTTGCCCACGTTACGTAACTGTTTGGCAATCAGCTCATCTGCCGGCACCACACCGGCCTTACCATCCACTAAAAATAAGATCAGATCTGCTTCTACAATCGCCAATTCAGCTTGTTTACGCATCAGATCTGACATATCGTCACCCTGCACCGTCAAACCACCAGTGTCGATCAGAATAAATTCAGCTTCATCGTGTCGGGCATTGCCGTAGATGCGGTCACGGGTCAACCCCTCATGATCAGCCACCAAAGCATTACGTGTCTTGGTCAGACGATTGAATAATGTAGATTTGCCAACATTCGGCCGCCCAACAAGAGCAATAACAGGTTTCACAGTTAAGGGATCCGAATGGCGGTTAACTTGCCGCCTGTTGTCATCACATATAGCACACCATCGCGTACGACTGGTTGGCTGCGAATAGCATTTTTATCAATTCGTTGGCGGGCAACAAAACGACCATCTGAACGCGCTACCCAATGCAGATAGCCTTCAAAGTCACCTACGACAACATAATCACCAGCAATGACTGGAGCTGAAATAGAGCGTCTCAACAACAACGTCTGCCGCCACAATGAATCACCGGTTCCATCCGCAATAGCCCATAAATAGCTTTGGTCATCGCTGACATAAACCGCATTAGTTGGATCGACGGCGATACCAGAGGTAGATGACATTTCTCTATCCCAAAGTGTTTGCCCGGTATCAACATCCATTGCCGCAAGGTTCCCCTGGAAAGCCACAACATAGACAATACCATTATGAATAACCGGATCAGCATCAATATCAACCAATCTTTCAAGCTCAGTCCGACCACTTGGAATGGCCACGCTTCTATCCCAGATAACTTTGCCATCATTAAGGGAAAGTGCGACTAACTTGCCATTGTCATATCCAGCCAGAACACTTTGTCCATCAATGACCGGAGCGCTTACACCGCGTAAACTTAATAAGGGTACGGCCCGCTGGTAGTTCCATAGAATATTGCCATTGGTGGCGGAAAGTGCTGTTAAACGACCATCAGCAGTTCGGATGACAGCCATGCCATCCCCCACTTTTGGCGGTGCCAGAACTTCACTACTGAGTCGTTGACGCCACAGTTCTTTACCAGTGGCCCCATCTAAGGCTACGACTTCACCAGACTGGGCACCAACTACAATCAGTCCCTCCCCACCGCCTACACCTGAGGCCACAGAAATATTTAATCGCGTGCGCCAATCACGTCGGCCGTTTTCAATATTATGACTGCGCACATCACCTTTATGATCCACGGTTATAATTGAATTACCTTGCAACCATGGAGCAATATTAGCGTAGGCCGTCTTGGCACCATCACCGGTATTGGTTGACCAGATATTTTTCGGTTCAAACTCGACTTGAAACTCAGTTAATTCTGCGGGAGGTGCTTCATAAGCATCTGCAGCAAAAAACTCTTTAATTGTTCCACATCCAGCCAAGGAAGTAAGAACCATCCCGATAAACAAGTTTTTTAGTAAATTAGCCTTCATTGATAACTGCCGCATCATCTCGTTTCATTTCTAATAAAATCTTACGGGGATCATCAACATCCATGCTGGAAATAGCATTACGGTAGGCTTTAAAGGCATCTGCTTTATTCTCTTGTACAAGATGAATGTCACCTTCAAGCTCCGCAAACAATGAGGTAAAACCTTCTGATGCGGGTTGCTGAGCCAACTGCATGGCCTGCTCATATTCGCCTTGATCCATCAAAACACGAACCATGCGAAGTCTGGCTAAATCCTTTTGGCCGGAGAGTTTTGCTTTATCCGCAGTCCATTTCAGATATTCCAATGCAGAAGCGGCTTGATCATTACGGACTTGTTCGGCGGCGAGTTCAATTGCAGCAAATGCGGCATAAGGCGTTTTGGAATGTGATTGCATCAATTCCTGCGTCAAATCTTCAGCAGCAGTCAAATTCGCTTCGCCAATATTGAACTGGACTTGCTGATACATAGCGGCGGCTTGTTCAGTCTTGGCTTGTTGGAAATTTATCCAGTATCTGCCACCAAAAATAACAGCTCCACCTAAAATCACACCGGTGACAACAGAGCGGCCGTTTTCACGCCACCAATTTTTTATCGCTTCGCCTTTTTCATCATCCGATGCGTAGATATCCATCGTTTACTCCTTGCATACAGCAATTAAGGATAGTTAAGCCATCACTGTTTTATAAGTGAATTAAAGTGCCAGATTATACGTGTTTATCCACGGATTGTGCTAACCGGCTCATGCACCATGCATCTGCACCATATAGGTTCATAGAAAACATAAAATGCACTATAAAGGTTCAATTAATGGGTATTTACAGCTTATCAAAAATGATAGCTGTTTGATTTATATGGATAAGTCTGATTTGGTGCAAGAATTGCTATTTTGGTGCTTGCTCAAATCTAATTATAAGGAAAACCCATTGTGCAAAACGCAAGCGACGTACTTTTTATTTTAATAGGCGCCATTATGGTGCTGGCCATGCATGCTGGCTTTGCTTTTCTTGAAGTCGGTACTGTACGCAAGAAAAATCAAGTCAATGCCTTAGTCAAAATCATTACCGATTTTGGTGTATCCACCATAG
Organism: Methylophaga sp.; assembly: GCF_030651745.1. The sequence continues at coordinate 13,494 of NZ_JAUSCC010000035.1, read as the reverse complement.
CCTACTTTTTTATTGGTTATAGCATTGCTTATGGCCTGAATTTCTTTCAACCATCGCCCTTATTAGCTGAGAATAACGGCTATGCTTTGGTAAAGTTCTTCTTTTTATTAACATTTGCGGCGGCAATACCTGCCATCGTGTCAGGTGGTATCGCTGAACGTGCTAAGTTCAATCCACAATTAATCGCCACGTTTTTAATAGCCGGATTTGTCTATCCATTGTTCGAGGGAATTAGTTGGAACGGTTTATTTGGAATTCAGAATTGGCTGGAAAACCAATTCGGTGCCGGATTTCATGATTTCGCGGGCTCTATTGTGGTTCATGCTGTTGGTGGATGGATAGCCTTGGCAGCCGTCCTGTTATTAGGGCCGCGTCATGGTCGCTATGGTAAACAAGGTGAAATTTATGCTCATCCACCATCAAATATCCCTTTTTTAGCGCTGGGAGCATGGATCCTGACGGTCGGCTGGTTTGGTTTTAATGTGATGTCGGCACAAGAAATTGAAGGAATCAGTGGTTTAGTAGCGATTAATTCGCTGATGGCCATGGTGGGTGGAACACTGGCAGCTTGTTTGATCGGGCGTAATGATCCGGGCTTTGTTCATAACGGCCCGCTTGCCGGATTAGTCGCTATTTGTGCTGGCTCAGACATAATGCATCCACTTGGTGCGTTGATTACGGGATCATTAGCTGGTGGTTTATTTGTCATCACGTTCACCTTAGCTCAGAACAAATGGAAAATTGATGATGTATTAGGTGTATGGCCACTTCATGGCCTGTGTGGGGTATGGGGAGCGATTGCTGCGGGTATCTTCGGCCAGATAGCGCTCGGTGGTATGGGTGGTGTTAGTCTCGCATCTCAATTTATTGGGGCAGCAATTGGCGTCAGCATTGCTTTTGGTGGTGGTCTGATCGTTTATGGTGGCTTAAAAGCCGTTATAGGCTTGAGACTAACTGCAGAAGAAGAGTTTAATGGTGCAGATTTGAGCATTCATCGTATCAGCTCAACGCCTGCTAACGACTAGACTTGTTGGTAACGGTAAATCATCCGGTAATCACTACCGGATGATTCCGCCCTGTTGTTTGTCCAGAAAATCAATAAAGATAGCTAATTCTGCTGCTTCTTGCTGGATATCCTTTAATCGTTCACGTGCCTGTTCCATGCGTAAGCCTGAACGGTAAACCAGTTTATATGCCTGTCGAATATTTCGAATTTGAGTATCTGTAAAAGAACGTCTACGTAAACCTTCTACATTAATACCTACTGGTTCGGCCATATGGCCAGAAACCAGTACATAAGGCGGTACATTTCTTGAAATGACACTGCCCATGGCACTGAAACAATGTGAACCAAGGTGGTTGAACTGGCTAACCAGAGTGAACCCGCCCAAAATAACCTGCTGGTCAACAATCACATGGCCGGCAAGCGAAGCATTATTAGCAAAGATATTATCGTCACCAATAATACAATCGTGAGCGATATGCACATAGGCCATGATCCAGTTATTACTGCCAACCTTGGTAATGCCACCACCTTGCACCGTGCCACGGTTAATGGTGACAGATTCACGGATCAGGTTATTGTCACCGATCTCCAATAGCGTCGGTTCACCATGATATTTCTTATCCTGTGGCTCTTCGCCTATCGACGAGAATTGAAATATACGGTTATTTCGACCAATTTTAGTAGGTCCATTGATGACGACATGCGAAGCGATTTGTGTACCTGAAGCAATTTCAACATCCGCTCCGATAATACTGTATGCACCGATAGTAACGTCATCAGCAATTTTAGCGCTGGGATCAATTAAAGCAGTTTGATGTATCACGAAGGCATTTCTTGGTTAACACACATAATATCAGCACTGACAACGACCTCGCCGTCAACAGTCGCCTGACCGTAAAACTTCCATAAATTACGTTTATTTTTAATTAGCTTCACTTCGAGCCGTAACTGGTCACCTGGCTCAACTGGCTTTTTGAAGCGAGCATTATCGATACCAGCAAGATAATACAATGCCTCATCTGAACGAATTTGATCGGCTGTTTTAAACGCCAATAATCCCGTAGCCTGCGCTAATGCTTCAAGTATCAAAACGCCCGGCATAATAACGCGCTGCGGGAAGTGCCCGGTAAAGTGGGGTTCGTTGAAACTGACATTTTTAATTCCAACCAGATGTTCACCTGGAGTAAATTCAATCACCCTATCAATTAACAGAAATGGGTATCGGTGTGGTAGTAAGCGTTGAATCTCATGTATGTCAATGGTGTTCAATCTGATTATCCTTTAGGATTTATATTTTTGCGTGCAGTAATCTTACGTTGAGACACTGTTGCGGTAAAGCCGAGTCTACAAGACCCACAATGAAACCGTTCATTGATTCAACTTGGCTTCTAATTGTTTTAATTTGTCGTTTAATTTATCTAGCTGTCTATAGCGAACAACATTTCTATGCCATTCCCTGGTGGGCTCTACCGGAATTCCTGAAGAGTAAGTCCCAGCGGCCATAATAGACTTGGTCACCATACTCATCCCCGTTAATTGAACACCATCAGTGATTTCAATATGACCAGCGATTCCTGTTCCACCGCCAATAGCACAATGTGAACCAATACGGGTGCTGCCGGATATGCCGACACAGCCAGCAATCACTGTATGCTCACCAATAAAAACGTTGTGACCAATTTGAATCTGATTATCCAGCTTTACGCCATTACTGATAATGGTGTCATCAATCGCACCACGATCAATCGTCGTATTCGCACCAATTTCCACATCATCACCGATAATAACTTTGCCTACCTGCGGAATCTTTAACCAATTACCATTATCGTTGGCAATGCCAAAACCATCTGCACCTATTACGACACCGGGATGAATCCGAACTCGTTGCCCAATGATAACTTTTCGGCACAATGTCACATTTGACATCAACCGGCTATCAGCACCAATTTTGACATCATTTTCGATGATACAGCCCGGCCCAATCACAACATTGTCACCAATCTGCACATTTGCCCCAATAAATACCTGAGCAGCGATCCTGGCAGACATGGCAATAGTACAATTGTCACCAATTACCACGCTGGAATGGATACCGGTATCAGGTACTTCTTCAGGGTATAGCAAGGAAGCTGCTTTAGCATACGCAACATACGTATCATCAATGACCAATGCATTGGTTGTCACTTCAGCCAAATCGGCAGGTGACACAATCACACAACCGGCTGAAGTGGATTTAAGATATTGACGGTACTTGGTATTGGCTAAAAAGCTGATGTCGGTATCCTTTGCGTTTTGCAAAGTACCGACACCGGTTATCTCTTTGTCCGCGTTACCTACCAGCTGCGCACCAATTTCAGATGCTATTTTTGCTAAGGTCCAGACCACGCAAAGACTCTTATTTCGCTTTCAATCTTTCCAGCACTTTAGCTGTCAAATCTGCCCGTTCACTGGCAAAAATAACGCCTTGATAAAGCACCAAGTCATAAGATTCTTTTTTAGCAAGTTCCACGATAGTTTCTGCGATTTCTTCTTCTAACTTACGCAACTCTTCGTTACGACGTATAGATAAGTCTTCGCTATATTCATCTTGCAAACGTTTCAATTCACGTTGATCGTTAATAATTTTACGTTCCTGAGCTTGACGTTCGTCATTGCCTAACACGGCCGCATCACGATTTAATTTATCTTGAGCTGCACGTACTTCCTTGAGCTTATTTTCGAGTGATTTGCTGCGAGTTGAAAATTCTTTTTCCAATCTGGCTAATGCACGTTCTTTCTGTGGAGACTGATCTAATACAACACTGGCGTTAACAACGCCGATTTTCATTTCAGCTGCATAAACGGGGCTGACCATTAAAGATGCCAATAACAGGCCAACAATCTTGATGTTTTTCACTCTTAACTCCGATAGTTAAATTTAAAATGTCGATCCCAAAGAAAACTGGAATACTTCTGTTTCATCATCTGGCTGATCACGGAACGGAGCAGCAATACTAAACGACATTGCGCCAAATGGTGAAATCCAAATTGCTGATAAACCGGCAGAATATCGCAGCAAATCAGCATCAAAGCTTTCATCGACATCATATACGTTACCCACATCCACGAATGTGCTCAAGCGGAAAGAGCGTAAAGCTTTTTTCATGAATGGGATGGGGAAAATAACTTCTGCTCCACCTGTAACCATTAGATTACCACCAAGTGGACGGTCGTCTTCTCTAACACCCAAAGTATTGGCTCTATAACCACGCACACTTCGAATACCGCCAGCGTAAAAGTTCTGGAAGAATGGAAATTGTTCCGTGCCACCATAAGCTTTACCGTAACCAAGATCTGCTTTCAAAGCAAAGGTGAAGGTATCATTTAAAGGTGTATACCAGTTGTTACGGTAACGCAGTTTATAGTATTCCAAGTTGCCAATAGGTGTTGCCACCTCGGCAGAGATACTTTGTGACATACCTCTTGTTGGCAGGATCGCATTATTGCGCGTATCACTTGACCAACCAACAGTTACAGGAAACGTATGAAATGAATCACCTTCTTTATCGATAAAGTCATCATAGCGAGTGATTACATTGTTACTTGGCAGATCCAATTGGGTGTTCTCATAACCAAACGCAAGGTTGATCCGGTTATTCTCTGAAATCGGTATACCAAAGTTAATATCACCACCAAAAACGTCAGTGGTATAGCTGGCGATGTTCGCCTCAAACGCATCGGTTTCACGATAGAAAAGGTTAAAGCCCTGACTGACCCCATCTACCGTGGCAAATGGATTGGTATAACCAAAGCTATAAACAGTATTCACTCGGCTATTATTAAAACCGAAGCTTACATGTTTACCACTACCAAAGAAGTTTCTTTGGGTAACGTTAGCATTAAAGATAATACCGTCAGATTGCGAATAACCGATACCAGCAGACAAACTACCGGAAGCCATTTCCGTTACATTGAAATCAAGATCAACCTGATCAGAAGTACCTGCCACAGGCAGTGTTTCGACATTCACATCTTCAAAATAGCCTAAACGTGCAATTCGCTCACGTGAACGCTCAACCTGACCGGTTGATATCCATGCTGATTCCTGTTGACGCATTTCCTGACGCAATACTTCGTCACGGGTTTTACTGTTACCGGAAATATTGATGCGCCTTACATAGGCACGACGACCTGGGTCAACAAAGAAAGTAAGATTAACTTCACGGGTAGCACGATCGATATCAGGAACCGCGTTGACGTTAGCAAAAGCATAACCGTCATTACCAAGGCGATCAGTGAGTCTTTCAGAGCTCGAAGTAATCGCTTTTCTGGAAAACACAGAATTTTTACGAATGGTGACCAGATTAAATAATTCTTCTTCAGGTACGATAAGGTTACCAGCTAATCTTACTTCATTGATTTTGTAGCGTTCACCTTCAGAAATATTGATGGTGATAAACATCTGCTTTTTATCATCTGAAATGGTTACCTGTGTTGACTCAACAGTAAAATCAACATAACCGCGATCCAGATAAAAGGAGCGAAGTGATTCAAGATCGGCCGATAATTTCTGACGAGAATATTGATTGTCTTTGGTTAACGATGATAACCAGCCACCGGTTGTTGATTCAAATTCACTGAGCAGCTCTGCATCATCATAAGAATTGTTACCGACAATATTGATTTCACCAATAGTGGCGACCACACCTTCTGCCATATTGATGCGGACCGCTACACGGTTGCGCGATAAAGGTGTGACCTCAGAATCAATCGTCACACCGTACTTACCACGACTGAAATATTGACGTTGCAATTCCAGCTCAACCCTTTCCAGCATAGCTTGCTCAAACACCTGACCTTCTGCAAAGCCAATCTGGCGCAATGATTTAGTCAGTTCATCACTATCCAAATCCTTGTTACCGACAAATTCAATACTGGAAATCGCTGGACGCTCGCTGACTTTGATAACTAACACGCCGTCGTCGCGCTCAACCTGAACATCATTGAAGTATTTTGATTTAAATAAGGAGCGAATAATGCCTCTGACATCATTATCTGTCAGTTCGTCGCCGACCCTGACAGGCAAGAAGTTAAAAACCGTGCCCGCAGAAATCCTTTGTAACCCCTCAACCCGGATATCTTTGATGATAAATTCCTCGGCCCAAGCTGCGGAGGATAACCAGATGAGCGTCAATGCTGTGATGATTTGTTTCATTGTTATTTTACAGTCAGTCAGCCGAAGAAATCGTAAGTGTACCTGCAATGTGAGCATTAGCCAATGAGTCGAACGATGTCATTTGTAAAAGCGAATACCATTAGCAGCAAAATCAAAAATAATCCTATTTTTTGTCCTTGAATTTGAACGGATTCTGGTAAAGGTTTACCGCGCACCCACTCAAAAAAATACATCAGTAAATGACCACCATCAAGAACAGGAACAGGTAATAAATTCAAAATACCTAAACTGATACTGATCATTGCTAAAAAACTGATAAAGGCAACCAGTCCTTGCTGGGCTGAATCACCAGCAAACTGAGCAATAGCAATTGGACCACCAAGGTTGTCACTAGAAACGGTACCGACCAGCATTCCCCAAAGGCCACTCAATGTGGTGACACTAAATTGCCAGGTTTGAGTGAAAGCTTGCGGAATCGCAGCCAAAGGCCCATAGCGTAATTCCGATCTTAATTCGGCTGAAATTTCATATACATCAGTGTTGACTGCCGCCCCTATTCGCCCCACACCATTGTCATCTGCGGCGGGGGTAATAACGAGTTGCTGAATCTCTCCATTGCGAAGAATTTCAACTGTCATCGGCTGTTCCGCATTACTTTGAATTAAACTGACCCAGGCCTGCCAACTTGCTAATGGCTTGCCATCAGCTGAAATTAATTCATCTCCAGCCTTTAGTCCTGCTTTTTCTGCGGGACTTTCGGCAACGATATTACCTAAAACCGGAGGCATTTCCGGTTGTACGGTTTTAATACCAATCTGCTGGAATAACGATCCTGCATCATCCAAACCAAGCTTGGGTAAAGTCAGCTGTTTATTGGTTTCGATATCAGCACTGCGCGTGGTCAGCGTGATGGTTTCACCAGACTGGGCCAATCTTAACCATTGCTGAAACAAACTATTGACGGTTGGTGTTGCTTTGCCATTGACAGCGATGATCTCTTCGCCTGCATACAATTGAGCAGCAGCGGCGGGTGAGTTCTCCGTGACTTCTGAAATAATCGGTTTAATGCCCGGCACACCGATGACCATGATCATCCAGTAGGCAAACACCGCAAATAACAGGTTGGCAATAGGGCCTGCAGAAACAATTGCTACACGGTTTCTTAAAGGCTGGCGGTTAAAGGTTTGATCGAGTTCAGCCTCTGCAACCGGCGCTTCCCTTTCGTCCAGCATTTTAACGTAACCGCCCAATGGCAAGGCTGCTATAACAAATTCAGTTCCATTTTTTAACTTTTTCGACCAGATTTTCTGCCCAAAGCCAACCGAAAACCGTAATACTTTCACCCCACAGCGACGTGCCACCCAGTAATGTCCAAACTCATGGATTACTACCAGCAAACTCAGAGCGATGATGAAAAATATCAGTGATTGCATAGAACCTGCATTTGCTGTTGAGCAACTTTTCTGGCCAGCCCATCGGCTGACAAAATTTGCTCTAATGAATCGGCAGCTGTTGATGGAACTGTATCCAACACATCAGCGATAATACGAGCAATATCAGTAAATTTAATCTGCCGCTTGAGAAATGCTTCTACAGCTACCTCATTGGCAGCATTAAGAATCGCCGTACTGGTTCCACCGGCGTTTAATGCCTGATACGCAAGAGCCAAACAGGGAAAACGCTCAAAATCCGCTGCTGCAAAATCAAGTCGCCCTGCTTTGACTAAATCCAACGCTTCGACTCCTGAATCAATGCGTTCTGGCCAAGCCAAAGTATTGGCAATCGGCGTGCGCATATCAGGATTGCCCATTTGTGCCAGAACCGATCCATCAACATAATCCACCATTGAATGAATAATACTTTGGCGATGCAATACAACTTCAATCTTATCGCTAGACACCCCGAACAACCAATGAGCTTCAATGACTTCCAGGCCTTTGTTCATCATAGTGGCGGAATCAACGGAGATTTTCTGCCCCATTGACCAATTCGGATGCGCTACAGCTTGTTCAGGTGTTACGTCTTCTAAATCGGCTATATCCCAATCCCGAAACGGTCCGCCGGATGCTGTAAGAATAATGCGACGAATACCTTTGTTCTCAAAATGATACTGCTGTTTGTCACTTACCGGCATACATTGCCAAATAGCATTATGTTCGCTATCGACTGGTAACAAAATGGCATTATTCGACTGAACTTCACGCATCAGGAGTGCGCCGCTCATCACCAGGGCTTCTTTATTTGCCAATAGAATTCGTTTACCCGCTTTGGCTGCGGCCAACGTCGGCAATAAACCAGCCGCACCGACTATTGCAGCCACTACAACATCGGTTTCTTCGGTACTGGAAATCATCTCCAACGCTTGCATGCCACTTTGTACTTTAACGGCTAATCCAGCATCACGAAGTTTAACGTCAAGCTGTGCCGCTGACTCAGGGCATAACATTACTGCAACTGTCGGCTGAAATTGTTGGCATTGCTCAAATAAAGCATCAACCGACTTATTTGCTGCAAGCGCATAAACACAATATTTATCTGGATGACGTTGTAATACGTCTAAAGTGCTGATGCCAATTGAACCGGTAGAACCAAGGATAGTAACGCGCTGCATCAAAATTGCCCTGTCAGCCACATCAGTGCAGCGAAGAATGGTACTGCCGCTAACAGACTATCCACCCGATCCAGCATTCCGCCATGACCTGGTAATAAATTCCCGCTGTCTTTTGTCTGATAGCTACGTTTAAACAGACTCTCAAACAGATCCCCACTAACCGAAATCAAACCAGTTGTCAGGCTGATAACAATCCATGTAATTATCCATAAATCCTCTGCAACTCCTAGCTGATAAGCCAGCACGCTCCAGACAGCAACCAGGATCAATGCACCAGCCAATCCCTCCAAAGTTTTATTTGGGCTGATGGCTTTTGCTAAAGCATGCTTTCCCCAACGCTTGCCAGCAAAATAGCCGCCAGTATCTGCCAGCCAGACACTGACAAGCACATAAAGCACTAACACTGGCCCATTATTAGCCAATCCATGCAGCCATACCGCGCTATAAACAAACAACAAAGCAACCAGCATGCTCAACAGATAAGTAAATACTTTATTGTGAAAACATCGTGCGAGAAAACCAGGTAAAGGTCGATGAGCAAATACAACAATAATGAGGCTGGCAAGTAACCAGAAAATCAATCCACTTAATAAAACATGTTGTATTACTGCCATGGTAAACAACACCAGCAAAACAGCAAGAAAAGACAAACTGGCCAATATTTTAGTGGGTGGCTTCATTGCTGCCATGGAAAGCCATTCCCAGATTGCCATTAAAGCGATCGCTGCCATTAAAGCGATAAAGCCAATACTGGGTAATAACAAAATTGCCAGTACAACTAATGGGATAAGCACTGCGGCAGTTATTAATCGCTGTTTAAGCATCTTCTTGCCCCGTAAGCTGCTCTGATGTTCGACCAAAACGTCGTTCGCGACTGGAAAAAGAGTCAATCGCCGTATCCAGATCCTGCGCATTAAATTCTGGCCACAACTTCTCGGTAAAATATAATTCGGTATAGGCGAGCTGCCACATCAGGAAATTACTGATGCGTTGTTCCCCACCGGTACGAATAAACAAATCCGGTTCGGGTAACTCAGCGGTGACCAGATGAGTGGCTATAAGCGTTTCATCAATTTCATCAGGTTGCAGTTCGCCGGATTTAATTTTGTCAGCAATCTGCCGAACCGATTGGGTGATATCCCAACGACCACCATAGTTAGCAGCAATGTTCAGAATCAAACCATTATTGGCAGCGGTTAATGCGGTGGCATCAGCAATTTGTTGCTGCAGTGATACCGAAAAACGGCTGATATCACCAATAATGTTCAGACGAATATTGTTTTTATGCAGACGTTTGACCTGGTTATCCAATGCATGACTGAATAACTCCATCAGTAAATTAACTTCTTTGCCCGGACGGCGCCAGTTTTCACTGCTGAAGGCAAACAGACTGAGCACTTCCACACCGGTTGCAACACAATGTTTCACGATACCTTCCACCGCTCTTACACCTGCGCGATGTCCCATAAAACGAGGTTGTAACCGTTGTTTTGCCCAGCGACCATTGCCATCCATGATGATAGCAATGTGTCTGGGAATAGAACGGCTGGAAGATTTCATCAATATGGCTAAACCAAGATGGCTTAGACCGCCATCAAATCAGTTTCTTTCTCTGCCAGCACTTCGTCAATCTGTTTGATGGTGCTATCGGTTAATTTTTGAATGGCTTCTTCTGCACCACGCTGTTCGTCTTCAGAAATCGCCTTGTCTTTCAATAAATCTTTCAGACTGCCATTTGCATCACGACGAATATTACGCACGGCAATACGAGCATTTTCAGCTTCAGATTTAGCTACTTTGACTAAATCTTTACGACGTTCTTCTGTTAACGGCGGGATTGGAATACGAATCGTCATGCCTGCACTGTTTGGGTTAACGCCCAAATCAGAAGTCATAATGGCTTTTTCGATCACTGACACCATATTTTTTTCCCATGGCGTTACCGTGATGGTTCTTGAATCTTCAATGCCGACACTAGCAACCTGACTTAATGGAACATCAGAGCCGTAATATGGCACGGTGACATGATCTAATAAACTGGTATGCGCCCGACCGGCACGAATTTTTGCCAGTGCAGTACTCAGAGCGACGACGCTTTTTTGCATCCGATCTGCTGCATCTTTTTGAATATCATTAATCATGATTTGTCCTATTTAACCAATGTACCAACATTTTTTCCATAAACAATGCCAGTGAGATTACCGTATTCATGAACATTAAATACCCGTAAAGGCATTTTTTGTTCCTGACACATCACCACTGCCGTTGTATCCATCACTGCAAGACGGTTATTAATGACTTCATCATAAGACAAAGTTTCATAACGAATAGCATTGGGATCTTTTCTTGGATCTGAATTGTATACACCATCGACCTGTGTGCCCTTAAGCATCAGTTCGGCGCCAATCTCTACTGCACGTAAACTGGCAGCTGAATCTGTGGTAAAAAATGGATTACCGGTACCTGCGGCAAAAATGACCACGCGGCCTTTTTCCAAATGACGAATAGCACGGCGACGCAGATAATCTTCACAGACTTCATGAATACGGATTGCAGACATGACACGACAGAATGTTCCATTACGTTCCAGAGCATCCTGTAGTGCCAGTGCATTTAATACGGTTGCCAACATACCCATGTGATCGGCACTGACTCTATCCATGCCGCTGGCAGCAAGACCTGCCCCACGGAAGATATTACCGCCACCTATCACTATACCGAGCTGAACACCTTGGGCATTCAGCTCAGATATTTCTTGGGCAAACCGGGAAATCACCTCGGGTTGAATGCCGTATTCGGCACTCCCCATTAAAGCCTCCCCACTCAGTTTGAGCAGAATACGCTTGTAAACTGGCTGACTTCCCGATGCTGTCATAATTTAATTTCCTCGTGCCTGAGCCATAACCTCTTCAGCAAAGTTGTCTGCTTTTTTCTCGATACCTTCACCGACTTCAAAACAGGCAAAAGCTTCAACTGTTGCACCAGCTTGTTTGACCAATTTTTCAACTGTTACATCTGGATCTTTAACAAACGCTTGGCCCAGCAGGCTGATTTCGTTAACGAACTTGCTCATACGGCCTTCGATCATTTTTTCAACAATCGCTTCTGGCTTGCCGCTTTCACGTGCTTGAGTCGCCACGATATCACGTTCTTTTTGCAATAATTCTTCTGGCAATTCAGCAGCAGAAACAGCTTGAGGGCGGCTGGCAGCAACATGCATTGCCAAATCTTTAGCCAGGCTTTCATCGCCACCGTTCAGTTGAACCAGAGTACCGATACGATCGCCATGACGGTACGCACCAATCACGCCTGCATCAGAGTTCATCAAAGTGAAACGACGAACTTGAATGTTTTCACCGATTTTTGCGATCAAGGTTTGGCGAACGGTATCAATACTTTCACCATTACTTAATGTTAATTGCATTAATGCATCTAAATCAGCAGGTTGTGCTTCAAGCACTTTCTTCGCTACGGCATCAACGAAATTAACAAAATCATCTGCTTTTGCTACGAAGTCAGTTTCTGAGTTCACTTCAAGCATTACTGCTTGTTTGTTATCAGCACTGGTTTCGATTGCAATAACGCCTTCAGCAGCAACACGATCAGATTTCTTGTCGGCTTTGGCCAGACCAGATTTACGCATCTCTTCAATCGCTACTTCGATATCACCGTTAGATTCAACCAGTGCTTTTTTGCATTCCATCATGCCGGAGCCTGTACGCTCACGCAGTTCTTTTACTAAAGCTGCAGTTATAGCCATTTTTGTAACCCTTAAAAATCAATTTTTGTGAACGGTCTTTTCCAGACCACACATACGACACAGGCCCGCTTTACAGCGAGCCTGCTTGAGTCATTAGCCGAGCTTATTCAGCTGCGGTTGGTGCATTTTCTTGTGCGACTTCAACAAACTCATCAGCTGCATCAGCAGTGGTGACAGATGCACGACCTTCCAGAATGGTATCAGCGATGTTTGCTGTATACAGACGGATAGCGCGCATTGAATCGTCGTTACCAGGGATAACGTAGTCAACACCTTCAGGATTACTGTTGGTATCAACAACCGCAATTACTGGAATGCCCAGTTTGTTGGCTTCTTGAATCGCGATGCGTTCATGATCAACGTCGATAACAAATAATGCATCAGGCAGGTTACCCATTTTCTTGATACCGCCGATGCTTTTTTCCAGTTTTTCCTGTTCGCGTGACAGGTTCAGAACTTCTTTCTTTTTCAAACCTTCTGTTTTACCAGATTCAATCATTGCTTGAATTGCTTCAAGACGTTTAATTGATTGGCGAACGGTTTGGTAGTTTGTCAGCATGCCGCCTAACCAGCGACGGTTTACGTAAGGCATGCCACAACGTTCAGCATCTTCACGGATAGCATCCTGTGCAGCACGCTTGGTGCCAACGAACAGAATACGGCCTTTTTTGGAAGCCAGTTTGCTGACGTAGTTGAGTGCATCGTTGAACATAGGCAGACTGTGCTCTAAGTTCACGATATGAATATTGTTACGCTTACCAAAAATGAAAGGACCCATTTTCGGGTTCCAGTAACGTGTTTGGTGACCGAAGTGAACGCCTGCTTCAAGCATTTGGCGCATTGTAATTTTAGCCATTTTTATACCTATATATATGGGGTTAAACCTCCACGTACCCCAGCTATCGACTGATCTGAATTTTCAGACAGCACCCCGAAAACTGTGTCGGCACGTGTGTGATTTT
>NZ_JAUSCC010000116.1 GCF_030651745.1 Methylophaga sp. | reverse complement strand
GCTCTTTAGCCAGATCCTCAGCAGATTTTTGTCTAATTTCGCTCGCTTTCATTACAGTATCGCCCGAGTTACAAATGTCGTTTTAACAGGAAGTTTAGCTGCTGCAAGACGGAACGCTTCACGAGCGATCTCTTCAGTAACGCCTTCCATTTCATAGAGCATGCGACCAGGCTGAACATTAGCCACCCAGTACTCAACATTACCCTTACCTTTACCTTGACGTACTTCCAACGGTTTGCTGGAAATCGGCTTGTCTGGAAAAACACGGATCCAGATTTTACCACCACGTTTAATATAACGAGTCATTGCGCGGCGAGCCGCTTCAATTTGACGCGCCGTAATACGACCGCGATCTAATGACTTCAAACCGAACTCACCAAAACTTACTTTGGCGCCACGGTGAGCCAAGCCACGGTTGCGCAGCTTCTGCTGCTTTCTAAATTTCGTTCTTTTTGGCTGTAACATTGGTTATAACCTTATTTTTCTGCAGGTGCGTTTTGAGCCTGAGCATCAAAAACTTCACCTTTAAAAATCCAAACCTTCACACCGATAATACCGTAGGTGGTTTTAGCTTCTGCAGTACCATAATCGATATCAGCACGCAAAGTATGCAAAGGAACACGGCCTTCACGGTACCATTCGGTACGTGCAATCTCTGCGCCGTTGAGGCGACCAGCAACATTAATACGAATACCCTCAGCACCAACACGCATTGTGTTAGTAACTGCACGTTTCATCGCACGACGGAACATAATGCGGCGTTCAAGTTGTTGCGCAACACTTTCAGCAACTAATGTTGCGTCAAGTTCAGGTTTGCGAATCTCTTCAACACCGACATTGACAGGAATACCCATGATTTCTGATGCTTCCTGGCGAAGCTTGTCGATATCTTCACCTTTTTTACCAATAACAATCCCTGGACGGGCTGTGTGAATGGTAATTTTTGCATTCTTAGCTGGTCTGTCGATTTGAATCTTGCTCACAGATGCATGCGCAAGTTTCTTTTTAAGATAGCTACGTACCTTCAGATCATTATTCAGCATTTCAGAAAAATTAGCTGAATCTGCATACCAGATTGAATTCCAATTTTTAATTATACCAAGTCTGAAACCAGTTGGGTGAACCTTTTGTCCCATAAGTATTCTCTCTTACTTTTCGTCTACAACCACAGTGATGTGGCTTGTACGTTTAAGAATGCGATTACCACGGCCTTTAGCACGAGGCGACATACGCTTCATTGTTGGACCATCATCAACCATAACGGCCGAGACGTATAATTCATCAATGTCAGCACCATCATTGTGTTCAGCATTTGCAATCGCTGAATCCAATACGCCCTTCATTAAATCAGCAGCTTTTTTAGGGCTGAAAGCTAGAATGTTGATAGCGCGTTCAACGGGCAAACCTCTGATTTGATCCGCTACCAAACGCACTTTCTGTGCTGAAATGCGTGCATAGCTGAGTTTAGCTTTTGTAGCCATATCTTAACCTTATCGCTTAGATTTCTTATCGGCGGCATGACCTTTAAAGGTACGTGTTGGTGAAAACTCACCCAACTTATGCCCTACCATATCTTCTGTGACAAACACAGGAACATGCTGTTTACCATTGTGAACAGCCAGTGTTAGACCAATCATATCCGGGGAGATCATTGAACGACGTGACCATGTTTTGATCGGACGTTTGTTACTTGCATCTCTCGCTTCCAAGACCTTCTTTTCAAGGTGATGGTCAATAAATGGACCTTTTTTAATTGAACGCGGCATGTGAAATTCCTAGCCTTTTATTTACGATTACGACGACGTACGATCATGTTATCCGTACGTTTATTCTTACGAGTCTTATAGCCTTTAGTAGGCACACCCCAAGGTGTAACAGGATGACGACCACCAGAGGTACGCCCTTCACCACCACCATGTGGATGATCTACTGGGTTCATAACCACACCGCGAACGGTTGGTCGAACACCACGCCAGCGTTTAGCACCCGCTTTACCCAATGAACGTAATGAATGTTCGCCGTTACCGACTTCACCCATTGTTGCTTTACAGTCAAGAGGTACCTTGCGTGTTTCACCGCTACGCAGACGAATAGTCGCGTAACCATTTTCGCGTGCAACATATTGAACACTGCTACCAGCGCTACGTGCTAACTGTGCACCTTTACCAGGCTTCAGTTCGACACAATGAACTGTGCTACCTAAAGGAATGGAAGACAATTTCAATGTATTACCAGCGCGGATCGCTGCGTTATCGCCAGATTCCAAACGATCACCAGCGCTGATACCTTTCGGAGCGATAATGTAACGTTTTTCACCATCGGCATAACTTAACAATGCAATATGCGCCGTACGATTTGGATCATATTCAACACGTTCAACAACAGCAGGAATGCCATCTTTATTACGTTTGAAATCAATTACACGGTAACGTTGTTTATGACCACCGCCTTGATGACGGACAGTAATACGACCAGCGTTATTACGACCACCATTTTTTGTCTTTTTCTCTACCAAAGGAGCATATGGTGCACCTTTGTACAGATCTGGAGTACTGACCTGCACAACAAATCTGCGACCTGCTGATGTAGGTTTAGCCTTTATTAATGCCATTCCTGTTTCCTCACCCGTATTCTGTATTATTCGCCAAGGAAGTTGAGATCAGCACCATCAGCTAATGTCACATAGGCTTTTTTCCAGTCGCTGCGCTTACCGAAACTACGGCCTACGCGTTTGACTTTGCCTTTAACATTGGCTGTTGATACAGCAGCAACTTTCACATCAAACAAGCTTTCTACCGCTTTTTTGATTTCAGCTTTGTTGGCGTTAGGTAATACTTTAAGTACTACCTGGTTATGATCTTCGGCAACTCGTGATGCTTTTTCAGCAACCACTGGGCCAAGAATAATTTTGCTTAAGCGTTCAGCGTTCATACAAATGATTCCTCAAGCTTACGAATAGAGTCTTCACTCATCACAACTTTTTCAAAACGCAATAAAGCGACTGGGTTCACGTGTGCAGCATCTGTAGCAGCAATGTTATATAAATTGCGCGATGCTAACGCCAAATTACCAGCGGCGTTTTCACAAACGATCAAAGCGTTTTCAATACCCAAAGATTTTGTCATTGCTAACAAATCTTTTGTTTTTGGTGAATCGAGCTCAACTTTATCAACCACGACCAATGCATCTTTACGACGTAATTCTGACAAAATGACAGAAATCGCATTACGATACATTTTACGGTTTACTTTCTGGCTGTAATCACGATTTTTTGATGCAAAAGTAACACCACCGCTACGCCATAAAGGGCTACGAATTGTACCAGCACGAGCACGACCACTACCTTTTTGTGAAAAAGGTTTTCTGCCGCCACCACTCACTTCTGAGCGTGTTTTCTGTGCATGTGTACCAGCGCGACCACCTGCTAAGTAAGCAGTGACGACTTGATGCACAAGTGACTCATTAAACTCACGATCAAGAAACGCATCAGAAACAGTGATGTTACCGGCTTTCTTACCGTTGAATGTTTGTAACTGAAGATCCACGTTAATTCCCCTCAGAATCTTACTTAGGCTTTCACAGCTGGGCTAACGACGACATTACTGCCGGTTGCACCTGGCACTGAGCCTTTGACCAAAATCAGGTTCCGTTCCGCATCCACTCTGACAACAGAAAGATTTTGCAACGTGCGTTTTTTATCACCCATATGGCCTGCCATTTTCTTACCCTTGAACACGCGTCCAGGAGTT
>NZ_JAUSCC010000115.1 GCF_030651745.1 Methylophaga sp. | reverse complement strand
TCAACAAATGGTACAAAGCATCATCAATATTGGGAAAAATCTTCAAATGGATGTGGTAGCCGAGGGGATTGAAACCCAGGCACAGCTGGAGATGCTGACCAATTTTGGTTGCGACAGGTTTCAAGGCTACTATTTTGCACGGCCACTGAATAAAGCAGACTGGATGCACTTTGTAGAAGAAAATCGTAAACCGCTTTCATAGCAGACCAAATTAAAAGTTAAAGGGGACGCTTCCTTTCAGACTTGTTTTGTTATGGTGATATACCAGATCAGGTCATGCCGTGTGAGTTCTTTCGTTTATGAACTTAATCTATTGTTTAACCAAGTCTTTTCGTGGGGATTGGTCAGTGGCTGACCCCTTCATGTCATTAAAATGCCATATAATCTGAATAAGCTATATTTATATAGTGAAATAAACTTTTAAAGGAATAAGAAAAGTGAAAAACCCCTCTTTGAAATTACTTGTTCTACCATTACTAGCTTCGTTTGCTGCACCTGTATTTTCGGGTGAATTTTATTTAGGTGCTAACGTAGGACAAGCAAAAAGTAGTGATTTTTGTAGTGAAGTCTCTGATGATTTATCGAGCTTGTCCTTAACAAGAACAAGCTGTGATGATAGTGACTCTGCGTATAAGATTTTTGCCGGTTATAGTTTCACTGAAAACTGGGCAGTTGAAGGTGCATATGCAGATTTAGGTGAATTCAGCATAGACTATACAGATGGCTCAACCAGCGGAAAAGCAAAAGCTGAATTAGATGCTGTTAGCATCGCGATGGTAGGTAAACTCCCACTAACTGACGATTTTAATTTATTTGCCAAGTTGGGCCTCTATCATAGCAATACTGATGCTAGTGCCACTTTTGGTGGTGTTAGAGCCAGTGATGATGATTCAAGTACCGACGGATTATTTGGTCTGGGGGCAAGCTACTCACTGACTGAAAGTTTGGCTATCCGTGCGGAATGGGAAAGATATATGGATAGTGATGCAGATATTGATTTAATGTCTGTAGGTTTAATGTATACGTTTAACTAAACGAGTAGCTGTACTTAAATCATAAGGCCTTGTTAATGATTGTTAACAAGGCCTTTATTTTATTGGCTATTACAAATAACAAATAGTGTGCAAATCATTGGAAGGAATCAAGGGGACGGCCAATTTGATTTAGTTTGATTCCGTAAACTGATGTAATAAAGTAAATAAAATTTTATCGTTACAAGGATGTAACGACATGGCAAGATTTCCTCGATTGGTATTACCCGATCAGCTTCTGCACATCATGCATCGAGACAAAATAAAAAGGCTCAGACTCGGACCTTTTTGATTATTCTTGTAATTTACAGTGGGGAGTAAAAAGGATGAAAACCAATGATATTGGTTCTAACTCTGATTACACAGAAGATGCATTTACCTTTGAACAAATGGGCGAGTTGTCCGGTGACGTTTTACTTGAGTTTGGTGCGCCATGGTGTGGACACTGTCAGGCGGCAAGTTCTGCGATAAAAGAAGTCGTAACTGAACATTCAGGACTGCGTCATATTAAAATTTATGACGGAAAGGGCAAACGACTGGGGCGTGCGTTCAAGGTAAAGCTTTGGCCGACGTTGATACTCCTGCACGATGGGAATGAAGTGGCTCGTCTCGTGAGGCCATTACGTTCTGACGAGGTTCGCCAATTAATGTCGAAAATCAACTAGAATCGTCAGCTTTTCGGTATCCATGAAGTGCGAAAGAAATGGAAGTCAGCTTTCGTAATGCTGATCTTAAAGAGGCGGATGAGTCGAATCGAAGAGGCTGAATATCGCGAAAAACTGGCCATCAAATTTAATGGTCGACAACTCCTTTGACAAGGCATTCAGCCTTGATATGCTCGAATACTGTATTTCATGACACTTCTCTAAAAAGCGCGGCATAATATTACAGGTCAGCACTAGACCGGGCCCTGCCCCTAAATCATCTCGCTTTAACCATTGGAACATCGAATGAAACATATTGGATGGCTGCTTTTCGTCTTATACAGTTCGAACGCGCTGTCTGCGGGCGAAGTCGAAATCCCTTTGCTGGCTGAAACCGCTCATCTCCAGACCGCGATCAGTCGCGTCTTTGAATTCGATGAGAATGGCCAGAGCACGATTAGCAACGACCTATGCAACCGGGTTGAGTTGTCCGATATGGTGGTGGTGACCGATGGTGACCAATTGTCTGTTGGCATGGCATTGACTGCTACTACTGGTGGCTACGTGCTGGGTGCCTGCCGGGGGCCTACGCCATGGCGGGGCCGTCTTGCATTGAAACTTACCCCCCAGATTATGGCATCGGGGCTGGCCATAGAGTTTGTACCTGATTCGATCGAATTGTCGCGTCCAGACAGTACCCCCGGCATTTTGACCAAACCAGCTCAGATCATTGCCGATGCACTGGTGCTGCCGCGCATGAAGAGGGTACAAATTGACCTGGCCGGGCCACTGAGCGGCCTTGATGGATTGATCGAGCAAATGCTGGATCAGAGTAGTGCGCAAGCTGGTGAGCCGTCCCTGATTCAACGAACCCATATCACCCGTCTCAAGACTGAAGAAACAGGCGTCAGGGCTTGGCTGGCTTTCCAAGTTCGTACTCCTGAACCAAAAGTTCGAGTGCCCGAGCCAAGTTTGGATGAAAGCGAGTTGGCTCAATGGCAAACGCTTGAAGATGAGTTAGACGGCTTTTTGACTACCATTATTTCGGCGCTGGCCTACTCGACGGAGTCTCGTGCCTTACGTCTTGAATTACTCGGCGTGCTGCTGGACACGCGACACGCGATAGCCGAGGCGCTGACGGTCGATGATCCCGAATATGATCCAGTTCAAGAACTTTTCCTGATGACATGGGATCGGCTGCGGCCACTGTTGAACGAACTTGAAGGTCTGAAGACCCCAGGTTTGGATGCTGATTTCAGGCTTGCCACGTTTATTGCAGGTGGTGACGCGCTGCATGCACTTGACGCCCTCGGGCCTGAGTATGGTTTTGAAATCACCCGTGATGGGCTGCGCAGGCTTGCCCGCTTGCTGCTGGCCGAATCGGTGCCGCCAAGTTTTACACCGTTGCCTTTGGAAGTCGATCCGGAATTTCGCGATTTGTTTGGATTGAATGCCGTAGACGAGGCAGAATTCACAACAGCAGAATTGACTCGACAAATCGCTGGTGGTTTGGGGTGGGTAGGGTCATGGCTGTTGCCGGTCGCTCATGCCGACAGCATCCCCCCGGCTGAGGCTTTAAAGGGGCTAGTCCCGCAACGGGAGAACCTTAATGAATACCTTGATCTGGTCGCCAGCTTACTGGAGGAACAGTCCAGCGCCTGGTTGGCCGAAAATAATCGTTTGCCGGACAGAATGACAGAGCGACTCGATCCCTTGGTTCGTGCCACAGCATGGAAAGAATCCTGCTGGCGTCAGTTCGTAGGTTCGAGTAGTGATCCCCAAGTGTTGCGTTCAGCCGGTGGCGCATTGGGCATGATGCAGATTAACGGTCGGGTCTGGCGTAAGGTCTACGATCTTGACCGTCTCACTGATGAGGTCGACTACAACGTAAACGCTGGCATCGAAATTCTGACCTATTACATGATTGATCATGCGCTCCGTAAAGGCGAGCACGAACAGCCCGGCGGTGATGACAATTTGATAAAGGCAACATATGCCGCTTATAACGGCGGCCCGTCACACTTGGCACGATACCGTCGTGAAGAAACCGCCGCCAGCTTAAAGGCCATCGACAATGCGTTCTGGCAACATTACACGACCATTAAGGCTGATAAATGGCCGGATATATCAAGCTGCTACTCGGTCGGTGGTTAACGGCCAGATAGCCTCGATAGTGTTCAAAACAAACTGGTCAGGCAGAAATAAAAACTCTAAAAGAGGAATACTTATCAATTGATTCTGATCCTTTTGATTGCTGACGCCCAAAGTTACACTGTGATTGCCTGATTATTCAATTTGTACAGGCAAACCGGCAACTGGGCGACAGCTTGTTCCATGAGCTAGTGTTACTACGCAGCAAAATCCGTAGCGTCGGACGCACCGCACCACGCTAGCAGATCCTGGTGCACGGCCTGCATCTTCTGTTCTGCCAGGGTGTTGGCTATCTTACCTGCAAACAAATGTATCGGCGGCTGTGCGACGCTTGCTGCCTGCAGGATCAGGGTCGCCACTTTTTCAGGATCGCCTGCCTGCTTGCCGTCCATCCCGTTCAGATGTAAATCCAGCGAAGCCTGGGCTTCGGTGTAGTCGGCAATGGCGCGCTTGGCTACCACCAAGGTGTCTTTAGACAGGAAGTTGGTACGTACCGGCCCCGGATAGACCACCGTAGCCTTAATACCCAACTCGGCAAGTTCAGCGGCAAGGGTTTCAGTTAGCCCCGCCAGCGCAAACTTGGAGGCAACATAACTGCCCCAGCCGGCGTATCCGCCCTGAAAACCTACGATAGAAGCCACGTTAAAAATGTGTCCGCTACGCTGCTCCCTCAGGTATGGCAGCGCATAGCGCAATGTATGCAGCGGGGCGAAAACGTTCACGTCGAAATTGTGGCGCAGCTCGGCATCGGTTAACGCCTCAATGGTTCCTTGCAGGCCGTAGCCAGCATTGTTCACCAAATAGTCTATGCGGCCGAAGGTGGCAATGGTCTTATCGATGGCGGCTTGTACACTTTGCTCGTTGACCAAATCGACCTCCAGTGGCAACAGTCGCTCGTTGCCATTGTTAAACGCCTGGTTAAGGCTGGCCAGAGTGCGGGATGTTGCGGCTACGACATCGCCTTTAGCCAAAGCCTGGCGGGCCAGCGATAGGCCAATGCCGCGTGCCGCGCCAGTGATAAACCAAACCTTGAAAGGGTGTGTTTGTTGTTGCATGAGTGGAAACTCCTGGAGTTGGCAAAAATAGTAAATTACGGAATAGCGCTGCCACACCAGCAACAGTCATGACGACTGCGCTGCGAGGTTGCATAGGCAAAGGTCAGCTGCCTGGACAACTGCCCATATTGCACAAGGTGAGATCATAGAGATGGTGGCTCGGACAGAGTAGGTCGACTTCTCTTGCATTATTGCCTAATCCTATTTAGCTTCTTTTAAAATCAGGCTAGATAATGCAAAAATATAGTCACTTAATATTTTATGTGGATAAATGTTATGTCGAACGAACAGCCCTGTACGTCGAGACAGGCAGAGATGGCGGCGCTGATCCGTCAACTTGCCCCGCAACAAGGCCATACTCTCTCGCTGCTGGATGGCGTACGTTTTATGCGGGCTGATCACCCCTTGGGTCGCACACCCGTACTTTACGAACCGAGCATAGTGATTGTCTGTCAGGGGCATAAACGTGGTTATCTGGCCGACCGTGTCTACCACTATGATCCACAACATTACTTAGTACTGTCGGTGCCGCTGCCATTTTCGACCGAAACTGATGCCAGCCCTGAAGATCCCCTGCTATCAGTGTCTATAAGCCTGGACAAAGCTGTGCTGGCCGACTTGCTGGTAGAAGTTGACCAGCATGTCAGTACCGCACCCAGCCCGCCAGTTGGTATTGTTTCGACGCCGCTGGATGACATGCTGGCGGATACCACTCTGCGCCTGCTGAAAACGCTTTGTTGTCCGCTGGAAGCCAAGCTATTAGGGCCTGCCATCGTGCGGGAACTCTATTTTCGCGTGCTTCAGGGTGAACAAGGTGGCGCGATCCGGGCTGCACTGGCTAGTCAGGGTAATTTTGATCGTATTGCACGTGTGCTTCGGCGCATTCACAGAGACTACGCCCAACCTCAGGACGTAACTTCACTGGCACGCGAGGCGGGTCTGAGTGTTCCTGCTTTTCATGTGCATTTCAGAAATGTCGCTGCAACTTCGCCCATCCAATACATTAAATCGGTACGACTCCACCTGGCACGGCTGATGATGATCCGTGATAACGTCACCGCAGCGGCAGCCGCTGTACGGGTCGGCTACGAAAGTGCATCACAGTTTAATCGCGAGTTCAAACGGCTGTTTGGCAGCAGCCCTGGAAAAGAGGTACGGGAAATGCGTTCGGCTTTTTCGTTGATGGAGCCGACCCAGCTCGAAATTACCAACAAACAATCCACCCACCTTTAGATGCCAGTCATCTCAAAATATGGGCTTTTTTCATTGAAAAACCAAAAGCAATCAAAAGGGTCAGAGTTTGAACCTTCGCTTTGATATAAATCATTAGGCCTCATTTGAACTATGCGTAAAACAGATAAAAAAACTGATAACGAACTTCGGTTAGTATTGACCGATGTATGTGAACAGGCATTAAAAGATATCGATGGTTTTCAGTGGTTAACGCATTTGGTTAACTATGATGATTATCCAAATAGCTTAAAGATTGTTTGTGTATTTGATACAAAAGAGAATTTGAACAACTACCTTCAATCAGATGACAATCAAGCGTTGGTATCACTTATTCAATCTGAATTTAAGACGATGAATATCAAACTCAAACGTATGGTTGACCATATTTCATACGATACTGAAGAGAATTGTCTTCAGCAGCATAATGGTAATTGGGCGCTCAGACTGGGTTAACCAATAGCAATCGACGCTGACTCCAATCTAATACCCAAACAAGCTAGCATCAGTTACCAACTGATTTAAACAAGCGGCTGTAGTTTATACTTCTCAGTCTCTTTTACCAGATACGTTTGAGCGATAAAAACCCAATAATGAAAATACCAAAACAAATTCAGCCGCTGGTTGATGATGGCCTTGTAGATGAGGTGATTAGTCGCTTAATGAGTGGCAAGGAAGCCGATGTCTATGTCGTGAGATGTGGTGATGAAATACGCTGTGCCAAGGTCTATAAAGACGCCATCAAGCGTAGCTTTAAAAAAGCAGTTCAATACCAGGAAGGACGAAAAGTACGTAATAGTCGCCGAGGCCGGGCGATGGAAAAGGGCTCTAAATTTGGTCGTCAGCAGCAAGAAGAAACCTGGCAAAACGCCGAAGTTGATGCACTGTATTTGCTTGCCAGTGCCGGTGTGAGAGTACCTCAACCTTATGATTGCATGAACGGTGTGTTATTGATGGAGTTGATTACGGATGAAGATGGTGATGTCGCACCTCGACTCAACGATGTAACCATGTCTGCTGAGCAAGCCATCGAAGACCATTTGATGGTCATGGATTCGGTGAAAAAAATGCTCTGTGCAGGCTTAGTCCATGGCGATTTGTCAGAATTTAACGTGCTGGTCGATGCTCATGGCCCCGTGATTATCGATCTTCCCCAAGCAGTGAATGCGGTGGCGAATAATAATGCACAAGCCATGTTAACCCGTGATGTACAAAATATGACGCGTTACTATGCCCAATTCGCACCAGAATTACGTAACACGCATTTCGAAAAAGAAATATGGTCGTTATTTGAGAATGGCGAACTACAACCTGATACAGAGCTCACTGGCCAATTTGAAGAAGATTCGCAAACCGCAGATGTGGATGGTGTGTTGCTTGAAATCAAAGCGATCCTGGAAGAAGAACAAGAAAGGCAATTGTGGTTAAGAGATAAGGATGATTAAAGTTGTAACCATAATTTTCTAAGAAAAAATCAAGTTGGCTGATCCAGGATGAACAATAGGGCTTGTTGATCTTTCATATCCACCACTGCTGGCGGCTATTTTTGTGTCCGACAAGGCGGAAAGCACGCAGTGTAGCCATCCTACATAAGTGATTGACAACGCAGCCGGCCGCAAAAATAGTCCCAGCCCTTCGGGTTGTGACTGAAAAAGCGCCACTCTGCGTTGCTCGTCGCTTATTTAGAATAACTAAAAGGCGCTCCTCGTGCCTTGATTGACGCTTTTTCAGCTCACAACAGAGGCGGAGATGAAAGATCAGCAAGCCCTGAGCCCTGATTACAGTAAACAGAGCTTTGTGAGTTCAGCAATTTATTGATTAATTATTTCTGTCTAAAACTATCAAAACGAGCAATATGCTCTTCAAGGTTTTGGTTTAGCATTTCTGCGTAACGTTGGGTGAAAAATTCAATTGCGGCTTGTTTTTCGGCTTGCAGATTCTCTGCGCTCTCAACAGAACGGGCGACGCTGAAAGCATTAAATCGGGCGGCTGAAAATAGAATTGATGTATTGACGTCGTCTACACTACTGTCTGCTGCTTGCTGATTAGCAACGGCAATGAACTCATCGACACGTTGTTGAAATGTTTTTGTTGGTGAATTTTCACTCATTCTTTCTCTCTCATTAGTCTTATTGATTTGAAATTTGATTGCAGTCGTGATGACATTTTTAGTGGTTATATATGTTGATTGAACGGAACCTATAATATCAGATAGAAAAACCTTAGCTGTTTTAGGTTTAACAAGGCCAGTCAAAACTGCTGCTCTGGTCTTACTGGTTGGTTTATGACTTATGTGGAATTCTCCATAGTCAGCCAGTGTAGACTCACTATAATGACGCAGCTGGAAAGGACATATTGAAGCTAGAGTTAAGGTTGTGTCTATATAGAAATAATGGTGTAAGCATTTGAACTGATTGATGAAAAAAAGAATGCTTTGTGCTCAGTAAGACTTTAAGATGGCTCTGTTACTTTAGTCTAGTAACGTTAGAGTTATTGAACTGAGAAGTTTGATGAGCAATAAACAGATAGATATTATTTTGAGATATATGAGAACAAGTCTATATAGCTTGTTTTTCATGCTGTTTTGTCTGGGTATCTACTTTCTTTATTTGACTACTCAATCGTTTATTCACTTAAATGCAAACTCACTAGAGTCCTCGCAAATAGTATCGAACAGTGTGTTTGCAAATGAGCGTGAAAATCTAGGAAAGATCGTTTATGACTACAGTTACTGGAATCAGGCCGCCGAAGCATTATCGGGCAATGCTGATTCACCCTATTTTGAAGAAAACCTCGATGGTAACTACTTATTAGATACTTTCGATATAAATCAAGTTATCGTTTACAACGCTGATGGCGAAGTCCTTATCAGATTTGCCAATGGTCAACAAATTCTTACTGAGACTTCTCTTTATAGCCAGCCTGACTTTAAAGCACTTGTCAAAAAAGCTACCAAGGTTAATTATAAATCGCCGACCCCAGTGACATCGTTTATCAACATTGCTGGTCAACTACATTTTATTGCCGCTAGCGCCATCGTGCCCAGTCTTGAATCTGACACTGTGTCATTAGGAAAACTCTATGGTGTATTAGTCATGACTCGACCGGTTGATGATCCGTTGTTGTACAAGTGGCAGAGTCAATTTCATTTGTATAATTTGAGTGTTCAACCTAAAGGTTCGCCTCTTAAGGATGACTTTACGGCTTTAAAGGTGATGAACCCTTTGGGGGAACATATTGCTGATATCGTCTGGAAACCCGATTTACCGGGTAAGCGTTATCTAGGCGAAATTATGCCAATGACCAGCCTCATTATTGTCTTTTTAGCTACCGTTTCCGTTGTGTTTTTTCTTCATTTCAATCGATATATAAGACTTACGTTATTTGCAGCGAAAGAGTTAGAAAACAATCGAGATGAGCTACAGAAGTTGGCGCATTATGACACCGTAACAGCATTACCTAACCGCCTTTTAGGCATGGACCGACTAGAGCAAGCTATAAAAGCATCATCACGTTATAACACTTTGACAGCTGTTTTATTTATCGATCTGGATGGTTTCAAAAATGTTAATGACACGTTTGGACATGATATTGGCGATGACTTGTTACACAATGTTGCTCAACTTCTAACATCGTGTGTTCGAGAGGGAGTTGATACAGTATCGCGCCTTGGCGGTGATGAATTTACTATTATCTTGGCTAATCTACAAAATAAAACCGATGCTAGGTTAGTGGCTGAAAAAATTCTTCAATTGCTTCAGAAAAAAATATCAATCCGGGGTTCAGATATTATGATTTCTGCGAGCATTGGTATTTCATTAAGTCGAATGAATACAATCACTGCTGAAGAAATGATAAAGCAGGCTGATATGGCAATGTATAAAGCCAAGTTATCAGGTAAAAACCAATATTTCTTTTATGACGAAACTTAGTAAAAACAGGCAAAGTTTGATTTTGACCCTGTCTCTGAGATGCTTTTGATAAAAAATGCTCAGTGAAGTTCTACAAATCAACGGGTCAGTGGCTGACTAGATGATGCCTATACTAGAATAAACACCAACAATCGCGTCAAAGGCGACGCTCATACTTCGCACGCTTTATGCGGGCGTTATCAACCTCTATTAATAGAAGAGATCCTATGAGCAGCATTAATGCCTTTCCCAAAGAAACTCCAGTAGATGACCAAAACATCTTTGAGAGTATTTCCAGTCGAATGTCCGGATTTTTATATCGTTGCCGCATGGACAATGACTACACAATGCTTAACATGTTCGGCAATGTGCAGGAGCTGACTGGATATAAACACCAAGAGTTGATTGGCAATAAATTTACTTCATACGTTAACCTGATCCACGAAGATGATGCCCAGGCTGTCGATGATGCAGTCGCGGTGGCTATCGAACAGCATAAGAACTGGGATGTTGACTACCGCTTAAAATGCAAAATGGGCGAACCGATTTGGGTGAATGAAAAGGGGGGGCCGGTATTTGACGACAATAACCAAGTGGCGTTTCTTGAAGGGGTGGTAACCACCATACAAGCCCGGAAAATGCAGGAACTGGAGCGTCAATCCAGAATGGAAGGGGTAGAAAGCCATAGCTCGGACATCGTCAAACAAACTCACACCATTTTGGATATGTTGAAAACCCTGCGCCTGCTTAGCCTGAATGCCAGTATTGAAGCCGCTCGGGCCGGAGACGCTGGTCGAGGTTTTGCTGTTGTGGCAGAAGAGGTAAAAAAACTGGCCGAGCGCACTGGTCATGCCACCGCAGAAATCACCCGACTGACAAAAGAGTTGGATGCACTGCTTAAGTGATCCTTCAGCTTGGCAGAAAATATAATCACAAGCCGGCATCAATTGTTAGAGATTAAGGGGCAGTCAACTTGATTTAGTTCAGGTGAATTACAACAAGATTTAAAACTTCATGGCCCTTTTAAACGTTCTTTTAATCAACCAATTATAAGAATTTGTGTTGATTAAACGATTTCGTTATTGTTATCCGCGGCCGCAGGGATGAGGCTTGAAACACTCGTCATTAAAAACACAATGCCGTGTTGGTGCTACCTCCTCTCCCTGATAGATATATCTTTGATATCTGAACGATTTTCAGCAGAAAATTGGGGCTAATTACCTTTTATTATTTAATGCTAAATGCAATAAAAATATAAACCTTCCATGGGCTTATATTTTTTTCATGGCTGCGATCAGCGAAGTGATGGTTATGAGCTTATAAGGCTTATACCTCAGCTGTTATGAATACGTATTTATCAAAACTAACGGAATGGAAATAAAATGAAACTAGCAAAAATGACGTTGATATTGGCGGCCATGTTGTATTTATCAGGTTGTGCATCAGGTGCTAAAGTCGAAAATATGGCGTATCAGGGAGCACAAAAAAACTACTCTGAAGCGTTAAAGCAAAGTGTTGAAGTCGGTGATGTCACAGGTGGTAAGGAAACGAATCCTTTGTGGACATCTGAAATCAGCAGTGAAGCATTTTCATCGGCTGTGAAACAAAGCTTATCAGACCAGGGATTATTATCTGAAAATGGTCGATATAAACTGACTGTCAATATGTTAAGTGTTGAGCAGCCTTTTATGGGCTTCGATTTAGAAGTGACGACTTATGTTCAATATTCACTGGTTGATTCCCAGGATAATTCGGTTGTCTTTAAAGAAACGATAATTGCACCATACACGGCAACAATGAATGACGCTTTTGCTGCAGTAAAAAGACTTCGCTTAGCCAACGAAGGCGCTGGACAGAAGAATATCGAGATGCTTCTGGAAAAACTGTCTGAGCTAAAAATAACTAAAAACCAAATTTCACTTGCTGAGTAAGGTAAAAGATTAAATAAAACGAATGCGCCTTGGCGCATTCGTTTTTATACGTTTGGTAAATCCAGCTTGGTAAGTTTTATCACACGCCAAGTTGCTTAATAATGGCTTCGCCAACTGCGTGAGCACTGGCCGGGTTTTGACCTGTAATAACCCGACCATCTTCAATCACAAATACTTGCCATGGTTTTACTTTGCTGAATTTTGCAGCAGTTCTGGCCAACGATTCTTCAAGAAGAAAGGGAATAGAATCAATGGTGCCGTAATCAATTTCTTCTTCACGAGTAAATGCCGTTACAGATTTACTGGCAAGCAATGACTCACCTGATGATAATTTAATTGGCAAAAGGCCAGCAGGGCCATGGCAAACTGCACCAAGGATCCCACCATTTTCATAATGGGTTGCAGCCAGCTTGGCAAAATTTTCATCCGTATTTAAATCTGATAACAGACCAAAGCCACCTGGATAAAAAATGGCATCGTAATCTGCATTGTTCAGTTGAGAAACGGGGATAGTGTTGTTAATACGGTTCTGAAAATCTTCATTGCCCAACACGCTGTTATTCACCTCATCACCTTCAATGTCGGTGCCATAAATCGGTGCCTTGCCACCTTTAATAGAGGCAATATCATAATCAACGCCATGTTCCATAAATACATGGATAGCATGTGTTAATTCAGGTGCGTAAGTTCCATTCGCCTGATCTGTGTCTCCAAGAGTGGCGTGGTTAGTTACGGGTATTAATATTTTTTTCATGACTTTTCCTCTTTAATATTTAAATGGATAGTTCTAATGGCTTACTACGGGAGTCACTTTAAAATATTTCTCGGTGGTTGATAATCCACTATTTTTGTTAAACACTATTGCTATATAGCAACAATAGGGTCTGACATGGAAAGCTTTGAAGGAATCATTGAATTTGTCGCGGTCGCTGAATCTCGGGGATTCTCAGCTGCTGCCAAACAACTTGGATACAGCACCAGTCATATCAGTCGGCAAGTGGCCAGACTTGAAGAGCGACTGGGATGTGCTTTGTTGGCGCGCTCAACTCGTCAGGTAAATTTAACGGAAAATGGCACGGCTTATTATCATCAATGCAAAGAGCTGGTGATTGGTTTACAGCAGGCAAATGAACAGGTAAATCAACAACAGTTGCAGCTGAAAGGCACATTGAGAGTCAGTGCCGCCGGAGGATTTGCAGAACATTTTGTCGCACCGGCTTTAATGGAATTTGCCCAACAACATCCACAATTGACGGTTGAAATAGACTTTAATAGCCGAATGGTGAACTTTGTAGAAGACGAAGTTGATTTTGCCGTGCGTTATGGTGAGTTAGCCGACTCCAGCCTGATTGCTCGTAAATTAATAAGCCGTCCGATGATGGCCGCCGCAAGCCCTGAATATTTAAAGCAATATGGAACTCCGACACATCCCAACCAGTTAAAAAGCCACAGCTGCATCATTTCCAATAATGATCACTGGTTATTTAATATTGATGGGAATCAGAAGAGTATCCGGGTAAAAGGACGTTGGCGTAGCAACAATGCCAATGTGGTTGCCAATGCATGTGAACAAGGTCTGGGCGTGGCTTATATGCCGAAAAGTACATTTAATGATGGTATAAAAAATAACAAATTGGTCGGCATACTTGAACCATTTTGGGGTAAAGGTGCAAGTAGCTGGATCGTCTACAAAAACCGCCATTTTCAGCCACTTCGTGCTCGCTTGGCTATAGATTTTCTCATCTTACATTTTTCCAATTGGAACGATACATAAACTCAATTTTGCTCAAAACAATCACTTGCCGCATTCATAGCAGAAATATATGATCTGTATACGTTTCGTATATTAGGATCTGTTATGGGTATCGTTAAAATAAATGATGAACTGCACGAAGAAATCCGAAAATCCAGTTCGGTTATGGTGCGCTCCATCAATGCTCAGGCTGAATATTGGATAAAAATAGGCATGCTGGCGGAAGCAAATCCGACCCTGTCTTTTTCCGAAATTATCAGTGCCCAAATGAAGCAAGCCGATGTCGATATAAAGCAGATTGTCGGTGGCTAATATCAAGCTGAAAAATACAGATGAATTGGCTGTGATGCGTGAAGCCGGAAAGTTACTCGCCTCGGTGTTCCGTTATCTCGATAATCACGTGAAAGTTGGTATCACGACTATGGATATCAACAATCTGGCTGAGCGGTTTATTGTTGACCAACTGGGCGCTCGTCCAGCGAGTAAAGGACAATATGGTTACCAGTTCGTGCTTAATACTTCCATCAATCATGTGGTTTGCCATGGTGTTCCCTCTGACAATCAAAAGCTGAAATCGGGCGATATCGTGAATGTGGATATCACGCTGGAGAAGGGGGGCTTTATTGCCGATTCCAGCAAAATGTACATGATGGGTGATGTCACGCCGCTTGCTAAGCGTTTGGTTGAGAAAACTTATGAAGCAATGTGGGAGGGAATACGGGCTGTGAAACCGGGAGCAACTCTAGGCGATATTGGTCACGCGATTCAGCAATATGCCGAAAAACATGGATATTCTGTTGTTCGTGAATACTGCGGCCATGGCATCGGCCGGGAAATGCACGAAGAACCAGCAGTTTTGCACTATGGACGGCCCGGACAAGGTCTGGTTTTGCAAGAAGGCATGACGTTCACTATCGAGCCGATGATTAATCAGGGAAAGGCAAAAGTGAAAACCAAAAAAGATGGGTGGACGGTTGTTACGGCTGATAAGAAATTATCTGCTCAATGGGAACACACCATCGCGGTCACAGCCGGCGGCTATGAAGTACTTACGCTTCGGGATGAAGAACATATTTAACAAATTGCAATTAAATTGACTGCTTCTCATTGAGTTTTCATACAACTGGTGAACAGGCGTTAGTAGCTTGATTTGTTTACAGGTTTAATAACAGACTCTCGGCGTAAACTCTGTTTCATGTATTGCACGGCAGCATCCACACAGCTATATACCACGGGTATTACCAGCAGACTAAGAAATGTCGAGGTGAGCAAGCCTCCTATGACAACGATGGCCATTGGTGCTCGGAAGGTTGGATCTCCACCCATCCCCAG
Organism: Methylophaga sp.; assembly: GCF_030651745.1. Next base: position 67,226 of record NZ_JAUSCC010000115.1, on the reverse strand, counting down.
CGCTATTGGCATCATGCCTGCCCCCATGGCAACCGTTGTCATGACAATCGGTCTGGCCCGTTTACGACAGGCGTCGATGATGGCATCCCAGTGATTCAAATGGTGATCTCGACGGGCGATAATGATGTAGTCGATTAGCAAGATAGAGTTTTTGGTCGCTATTCCCATCAACATGATCAAACCGATCATTGCAGGTAACGACAGCGTTGAGTTGGTCAGAAACAGTGCCAGAAAAGCACCGGGAACAGATAAAACAAGCGCGGTAAGAATAGTGACCGGCTGGATAAAATCTTTCAGCAGCAATACCAGCACCATATAAATACAGATAACACCGGTGAGCATTGCTATTGCGAAGCCGATAGCTAACTCGCCCATCATCTCGGCATCACCCAAAGTTGTTTGGGAAACGCCGGGTGGCAGTGTTTGCAGACTCGGTAATGCCATTACAGCTTGCTCAACGACACCCAAGGGCTGGTTGTTCAGCTCAATGTCGAAATTGATATTACGCATTCGATCAAACCTGGCTATTTCTGCCGGGCCACTGCCTATTTCCAAACTGGCAACATTTTCCAATGCTACTGGCCCGCGTGCACCAGGTACCGGTAAACGTTTGAATGTCTCAAAATCTTCGCGGGTGATATCGCTCAGGCGCACCACTACTGGAACCTGGCGTTCACTTAAATTCAGTTTAGGGAGATCCTCATCATAGTCGCCTGTGGTGGCAACACGTAGCGTATCGGCAATGGCTGATGAGGTAACGCCGAGATCGGCAGCGCGGGCAAAATCTGGCTTTATAATTAATTCTGGCCTGACCAGACTGGCACTTGAGGTAACAGCACCAATGCCCGGGATAGTACGTAGTTCGCGTTCAACCTGAAGGGCATATTGCTGCAAAATGCGGCTGTCTTCGCCCGCTAGTACTAGCTTGTAGTTTTCGCTTGAACCGCCCATACCCACTTTAATTCTTGCGCCTGGTAAGGCACTCAGCATTTCACGTAATTGCTGTTCAATCTGTTGTTTGGTTAACTCCGGGCGTGCTTTGCGATGGGTTAACGTCAGGGTAAGCACTGCGGTACGAACATTTGTAGCTGTGCCACCCGGTTCATCCGACTCGCCAGAGCTGCCACTGCCAATAGCAGTGTAAACCTGTTTTACATGCTGGTTCTGCTGCAGCATTTTGCGAGCCTGTTCTGCTAAAGCCACACTTTCTTCCAGCTTACTGCCGGGTTGCAGTGTCAGGGTAACCTGAGTTTGTTGATCATCGTTTGCTGGAATAAAGTCGCCGGGTAGTGCCATGGCCAGCATAATCCCGCCTGCAAAGAATATGGCTGCGGCGCTAATGGTGATGCCTTTGTGGTGTAAACACCAGCTCACCACATTAAGGTAATAACGTATCCAGCCAGGTTCCGGTTTAACCAGTTTTTCTGGTGAACGCAGCAAATAGGCTGCCATCATCGGGGTAAGCATACGGGCAACCAGTAGTGAAAACAGTACGGCAATCGCCGCTGTCCAGCCAAACTGTACAAAGAATTTGCCTACTATGCCGCTCATAAAGGCGGTAGGCAGGAAGACTGCTATCAGAGTAAACGTGGTGGCAACTACCGCCAAACCAATTTCATCAGCCGCATCCATAGCTGCCTGATAAGGTGTTTTGCCCATCAGCAGATGGCGCTCGATATTTTCTATTTCAACAATAGCATCATCCACCAGTACGCCAATCACCAGCGACAGCGATAATAACGTGACCATATTCAGCGAAAAGCCCAGCAGATGTATTACAACGAAGGTGGGGATAATAGAAAGTGGCAGTGCCACCGCAGAAATAAAGGTTGCACGCCAGTCTCTTAGAAACAAAAACACTACCAGCACGGCCAGCAGAGCGCCCTCATACAGCAGCTGAATTGAACCATCATAATTCTCTGCTACCGGATCAATAAGGTTAAATACTTCCGTTATGCTGATATCCGAATGTTGGATCGTTAACTGCTGTAGTGCCGCACGCACTGCTTCTGCAACTTCAATTTCACCGTAGCCTATGGCACGGGTTATTTCAAAACCCACGACCGACTGCCCATTGAGAAATGCCGCAGCACGTTGTTCTGACACAGTGTCAGACACCGTTGCTATTTGATCGAGACGGAGGTGGCGACCATCACTCAAAGTGATTTGCATGTTGGCAAACTCTGAGGCCGATTGCACAGTAGCGATAGTCCGCACTGGTTGCTCCATGCCACCAAACAAAGCGCGACCACCAGCTGCTTCTTGCTGCACCAGCCGCAACTGGCGTGAAATATCAGCCGCGGTAGTGTTGAATGCCAGTAGTTTGGCAAAATCCAGCTCAACTCGAATTTCACGGTCAACACCACCTACACGGTTAATAGCACCGACCCCCTTTACCGCAAGCAGTGCTTTACTAACGTCATTGTCAACAAACCAGGACAAAGCTTCGTCATCCATACGTGGCGATATCAGGGTGTAAGTCAGAATAGGTGAGCCGGACAATTCCTCTTTTTTAATGACCGGGTCGCGTAAATCAGACGGTAAATCAGCACGAATACGTGATACCGCATCGCGTACATCATCAAGTGCTACCTGCACTGGTCTTTCCAGCCTGAACTCCACTGAAATGGTGGCCTCACCATCCGTCAGGCTGCTGTAAATATGTTTAACACCCTGCACAGTGGCCAGTGAACTTTCTATTTTGCGTACCACATCGGTTTCAAGTTGAGATGGGGATGCTCCTGGCAACGAGAGACTTACCGTAACAGTGGGTAAGTCCAGATCTGGTAAATCCTGAACTTTCATTGCCTTAAAACCCAAAATGCCAGCAAACGTCAGCAGAATAAATAGCAGGATAGATGGAATAGGGTTGCGAATAGCCCAACTAGAGATATTGAGATTCATTGTTATGTTCCTGCTTACTTAAGGATTTCTGGCTGAGTGTCAGGATCTGATATCTGTGCTTTGGATATGCCAGCTGGCAGTGTTTCAATAACCCGCACCAGATCACCATCGCCCAGGAAAGCACCGCCGCTTGCCACCACCCGATCGGCAGGAGTAATACCACTGATGATTTCGACTAAATCTGCTGTTCGCCGCCCAATGCTGACTTTGGTTTGTATCACTCTGGAATCGGGACCTACCCGTAGCACATAGCTAAAACCATCGCGTAACTGCACGGCACTTTGTGGCAGTGTTAATACCTCTGTAGCACCCATTTCGAACTGGCCGCGGGCAAAGGTGCCGGCGCGGATAGTGTTATCAGTTGGGAGATCGATATAGGCCAACCCATTGCGGGTTTGTGTATCCACGACAGGCGACACTATTCGCAGAGTCCCACTGATGGTTTCACCACCTACTGGCGTGACGTATACCCGCTGACCCGATTGAAGTTTTGGCAGGTCTTCAGCGGATATCTCTGCCCGCCATTCAAGCCGACTGCCTCTGATCAGACGAAACAGTTCTTCGCCTACCGGTGGGACAGCGCCGACGGTGGCATTTCTGGCCGAGATAATGCCATCGTCCGGTGCCATAACCTGAGTTTTCTCAAGCCGTAATTGCTGGCTATCCAAATTGGCTTGTGCAGATTGAAGTCTGGCTTGTGCTGTTTTTTCAGCTGTACGGTATTGTTGAATTTGTTGTGCTGACAGCGCTCCGGTGGTTTGTAATTCAATAGCACGCTTTACGTTGTCTATGGTTTCAGTCAGAACCGCTTCTGCTTCCGCGACTGTAGCCTGACTTTGTGCCAGTTCAACCTTTGCTGTGCTGGCGTCAAAAGTCGCCAGCAGTTGACCACGCTGAACTATATCCCCGACATTCACCTTAACGTCCACCAGCTTTAAACCATTGGTTTCATTGCCAAGACTGGCTTCTTGCCAGGCAGCAATATTGCCATTGGCCGTTATGGACAATGAAAGCAGAGCCGGTTGAGGTGAAATTACGTTAACTGACAGCGAAGGTGTGGCGACTGTCACAGCCATGTTTTCTGATGGTGTGCTAGCGGTATTAGCGGCGGATATGATTGCAGTGATCGCTATCATTACCACAGTAATAAGAAACACCGCCTGGTGCGACCTTTTCATTATCTGGTTCCTTATTTTGCTGTTGCGGCTCATGCTTCGGCCGTTTTAAGCGGTCGGCTGATAGGTTTTTTCAGGGAATTTGTTGTCTGATGGGGCAATTCATTAATAGTCCAGCCGCCGCCAATTGCACGATAAAGTGCAATCCAGGTGGCGATGCGTTCACGCTGTAAATCGATGGAGGTGGTCTTGGCGTTAATCATGCTGCGGCGGGCATCTTCAAGTTCAAACAGGCTAGCAATGCCAGCCTTATAGCTGGCTTCTGTCGCCTGAAATGAGCGTTCAAATCCTGCTTCGGCGATATCTGCATCCGTGCTGCGTGTAGCAGTGCTTTGCAACGTTACCAAAGCGTTTTCAACTTCCTGAATGGCTTCGCGCAGACGAGCAGCGTAGATAGTGACCGACATGTCGTAGCGTATCCGGGCTGCTTCAACATTAGCGCGGCGTGAACCACCATCAAATAGCGGTAAAGTGATGGCGACAGGACCAATACTCCAGGTGGAACCATCGGTGGTAACACCACTACTTTGCATATTGTTGGCGCTGATATTTCCCGACAAGGTGATGCGTGGCCACAGTTGGGCCTGAGCCTGATTTGCAACAGCACTTGCTGCCAAAACATCACGGGCAGCGGCATAGATATCAGGACGTTGCGTAATAACTTCAGCCGGTACTGCAGAAACCTTAAGTTCAGCTGCTTGGGGGAGGATGGCATTTGAGACAGAAAGGGCGTGCCTTAATACTGTTTCGTCTTGTGCCGTTAACGCAGTTAATGCTTTTATCAGCAAATCGCACCGTGTTTGCTGCTGGGTTAGCACCATTTTGCCCTGGGCAGCACTGGCTCTTGCCAGATCGGCTGCGGCTGGTGGTCGAAAACCTGCCTTTGCAGATAGTTGGGTAAGTCGTGATGTATTTAACCGGGAAGTTGCGTCAAGTTGATATTGCTGGACCTGGGCCTCACACGCCCGCAGTTCGATATAAGTTGTTGCGACTTCAGCGGCCACTAAAATACGGGCGTCATGCCAATAGGCTTGACTGGAGGCTAATTTTGCCTCGGTGGCATCTACAGCAGCACTATTGGCGCCGAAGATATCCAGCTCCCAACTTGCCTGTAATCCGGCTGACGATAGGTTGACTGGCGACGTAGAAATGTCTGTTCGGGATCTACCTGCACTGATACTGCCATCCAGAGACGGAAGCAAAGAAGCTCTGCTGTTCACCACGGCTGCACGAGCATCAGCAATATTGGCAGTGGCTTGTACCAGCGTCGGACTAACTTGCTGGGCATCAGCGATAAGCTCTAGTAGCAGCGGGTCATCGAATTGAGCCCACCATTCTTTAAGCTTTTCAAGCTGACCATTGTGGGGTAGCGGCGCGTGCCACTGTAGTGCCATTAAAGCATCAATATCATCGGTTATTTTCTCTGATCCTGTTGAAGTACAACCAGACAGCCATAACAAAGAGATAGTTAACAGTGGTAATTGATAGAGCAAAGCAAAACGCATTCTGGCTAATGGAAACATCTAAAACCCGTATCAGTGTCTGAAGCGGATTGCACTATCTGATAAATAGCCTTTCAGGGGACTTACTGACGTATGTCAGCAAAAAATGTTTTGGTAAGTTCTATGTAAGTCAGGGTAGGGATGATGGAAGCTCTTACCTAACCTGAAAGGAATTTATCAATGCAAACAGTATTCACCGGCATAGCCGCCATACGTGGTGTGGCAGCAGCTATGCTAATGATTTTTAGCCTGGCTTCCCCGTTGTCTGCAATTGCGGCAGAGTCTCGAACAGAAACTAATTCATCATCTTCATCGTGGGGGTTAGGGTTGGGAATCCTCAGCAAACAAGATGCCTATACTGATATTGATCGTGACACTAAACTGCTGCCGATAGTGACATATGAAAATAAATATATTCGGTTATTTGGACCACAGCTGGAATTTAAATTACCTGGTTTGGAAATTAATGATTCAAATAAATTTGAATTCAGTGTTGTGAGCAAATACGAGTTTTTTGGTTACGAAGATAATGATGCCGATATTCTGGAAGGTATGGATGATCGTGATGGTGGTTTCTGGATGGGGGCAAAAGCCGAGTGGAAAAACCCATTGGTGGACATCACTGCAGAGTTGGTCACAGAAGTTTCTGGAGACAGTGATGGAAGCAGCTTTAATCTAGGTTTAGAAAGAACCTGGCATTTCAAAGAACGCTTTACGCTTACCCCACGTGTGGTAGCCAGCTGGTCTAATAAAGATTATGTTGATTATTATTACGGGGTTCGCCAAGAAGAAGTGAATGCTGATCGGAGTTTTTATAAGGGTGATTCCACTGTCAATATTGAGACAGGGATACGTGGAGGCTACATGTTCAACGAAAAGCATTTTATGTTTCTGGATCTGAGTGTGACCAGTTTGGGCTCAGAAATAAAAGATAGTCCTTTAGTTGATAGTTCGACTCAAAGCCGTGTGTTTCTTGGCTATATTTACCGATTTAAATGAGCCGCATACTGTTACTTGAAGATCATGAGCGGTTAGCTCGATTGATATGCCAGGGCCTGGTACCTGCAGGTATTGTTGTGGATGTGTTTAGTCGCATGGATCATGCGCTGGCCGCACTTCAGCAAATATCTTACCAGGCACTGGTGATTGATAGGGGTGTGCCAGACGGCGATGGCTTGTCACTGTTACGGCATTTGCGGGCAGCAAACAATGCCATTCCCTGTCTGGTGCTTACCGCGCGTAATGCACTGAATGATCGGGTCGAGGGGCTGGATGCTGGAGCTGACGATTATCTAGCCAAACCTTTTGCGATGGAAGAGATGGTGGCACGGGTACGAGCACTGCTGCGTCGACCTTCGACCGAGATTCGTCCGCTGGATCCTGGCTGTAGTGACATCATACTACGGCCAGGAGAAAGCCTAATCTGGTGTGGAAACAGACACGCTTATGCGTTCAACTAAATCTTTACGACCGGCCAGTAAAAGCACCAATGCCCCGATCGGAAGTGCCAAAACTCTGCATGTAGGCAGCAAGTTGCCCGCTCCATCTGCAGAAACGTTGACATACTCAACCCGTCCGGTGCGGAAATTGAGGTTGTTTATGTGAAATCGAAAGGGTTACCCACAGGCGCAGATACTGCCGGAGAAATCACCCATCTAATCCAGATATTTATCGAAACAGGCTGGCGTTTGCAAGAACTGACTGGTGGTCAGGGAGACGTGGTAGAGGGACCCGATGGACAGATGTGTCTGTTGCGACATGGCCTGGCCCCCTTAAGGCTGATAGAAGCATTTCGACAAACCGCGATCCTTAATGCCTTGCCCGCCAACATTGCCTTGCTTGATAACCATGGAACTATCATTTCGGTTAACGACGCCTGGCGAGTGTTTTCCGATACAAATGCGATCCAGAGTCCGGGCTATGGCATCGGCCTCAATTATCTCGAGATTTGTGACCGGGCCGAGGGGGAATATACCGCTGGCGCGCAGCAGGCCGCCGCCGGTATTCGTTCGGTACTGGATGGTAGTGCAGCGTTGTTTTCAATGGAATATCCCTGTGATACAACCACGGAACAGCGCTGGTTTCAGATGACGGTAACCCCCCTTATCGATGACAGTTCGAGTGGTGGCGTGGTCATGCACGTGGATATCACCGAACGGAAACAATTGGAACGGGTGCTGATTGAGAACGAAGACTACTTCCGCTTCCTGAATACGTTGACTGATGCGACGCGTCTGCTGATTGAACCAGTTGAGATCATGGCGGTGATGACACGGATGTTGGGTGAGCAGCTGCAGGTTTCGCGCTGTGCCTACGCTGATGTTGAGAGCAACGGCGAACAGTTTGCCATCCTTTATGATTACACTGATGGCTGTCAAAGCACCGTTGGGCAGTACCAACTGTCGCTGTTTGGTCCAAAAGCCGATGCGATGCTCACCCTCGGGGAAACCCTGGTCATTCATAATGTGGATGGTGAGCTTTTATCCGGTGAAGGGCAGGAGATGTTCAATGCTATCGGGATAAAGGCGGTCATAATCTGTCCGCTGGTAAAGGGGGGCAAACTTCGCGCTATGATGGCTGTGCATCAACTGACACCACGCGACTGGACGCCAAAGGAAGTGGTGATAGTTCAGGATGTCGTAGAGCGTTGCTGGGCCATAATTGAACGCAGGATTGCAGAGGATAAACTTGGCAAGAACGAAGCCATGCTCCGTCTTGCCGGGCGCATCGCCAAGCTGGGCGGCTGGTCTATTGGTCTGCCGGATTACCACGTCACATGGTCGGATGAGGTCTGCGCCATCTTCGAAGTGCCCGCTGATACTTCGCCTGAATTTGAGCGGGTATTAAGCTTCCATACTCTGCAGTCGCGTGAGGTTATCAGCAAGGCTATTGAGGACTGTGTTGCAGACGGCACACCGTTCGATATTGAACTGCAAGTCATGACCGCCAAAGGCCGCCTTAGCTATATACGTTGTATTGGCAAAGCTGAATACAATGCGCAGGGCGTCATCACAAAGTTGTACGGGACTGTCCAGGATATCTCCGAGCGTCATCGCAGTGAGCAGGAGATTGTTAAAACGCTGGAGCGCCTGACCGAAGCGCAACGTATTGGCAAGATGGGTGACTGGGAGTGGGACATCGCTGGTGGGACGATTTTATGGTCACCACAGGTGTTCGAGATTATTGGACGTGATCCCGACCTTGGCTCACCGCGAGACTTTGATGAAGCGCTTACATACTACGATGCGGCCAGCCAGATACTTCTGCGGGAACGGGTTGCAATGGCCATCTCATCCGGTGAGCCACAGAGCTATGAGCTTGTCGTTGTCCGGCCCAATGGTGAACGTCTTTATGTGCAGGCAAACGCCGTGCCGAGAAAGGCCAAAAGTGGCGAAGTGCTTGGACTGTATGGAACAATTCAGGACATCACTGAAAGCAAAACGGACAATCTCAAAATCAGGTATCTGAATCGTGTCTATTCAATGTTAAGCAGTATCAATACATTGATGGTGCGAGAGCGTGACCTTAATGAACTGTACCGTGCGGCGTGTAACATTGCGGTGGAATCCGGTGGCTTCTACATAGCTTTAATATGCATTGTTGATCCGGCAACACAACTAATTAACCTGGCAGCCTCGGCTGGCAAGGATGAAAAGTTTCTGGCTGCAATCAAGCAGCTGATTGCATCAACCGACACTGCTTCAGAAACGATGATTGCTCGTGCAATCAGGGAACAGACGGCCATTGTCTCCAATGATTCCCAGAGTGACTCCCAGATAGTACTGGACAACGAATACGCCGAAGCCGGGATCCGCTCTACGGCCGTTCTGCCATTGATTATTGACAATGAGGCAGCAGGGGTGATCGCGCTGTACTCCAGCGAAGCAGGCGCATTCCATGACGAAGAAGTAACTTTGCTGCGAGAACTGGCCGGGGACATTGCCTTTGCAAGCGATAGCATCCAGAAGCAAACGCGCACCGACTATCTCGCCTACTACGATGTGCTTACCGGACTTGCAAACCGTACCTTGTTTTATGAACGTGTTGGCCAATACATACGTAGCGCAACCGACAACGGACACAAGCTTGCCATATTCCTTATCAACCTGGAACGGTTCAAAAATTTTAATGACAGTCTCGGCAGATCGGCTGGAGACATGCTATTGAAGCAAGTCGCTGAATGGCTAACCCACGAAACAGGTGATGCCAATCTGCTGGCACGGATCGGTGCTGACCATTTTGCCATAGTCTTGCCTAATTTAAGGCGGGAAGCACCTCTGGCTCGTTTACTCGACAAGTCGATAAAAGCCTTTCTGGATCAGCCATTTCATATCGCTGGCACCGATTACCGGATTTCGACCAAGGTTGGGGTGGCGCTGTTTCCTGATGATGGAGACGATGTCGACACGTTGTACAACAATGCCGAAACAGCCCTGAAGCAGACCAAGACCCAAGGTGTACATTACCTGCGTTACAGCCATGAGATGACTAAGTCTGTTGCCAGTGAACTGACACTGGAAAACCAGCTACGCCGGGCAGTCGATAACGGGGAATTTGTGCTGCATTATCAGCCAAAAGTTAACCTGAAGACCGGAAAGCTAACCAGTGCTGAAGCCTTGATCCGCTGGAATGACCCGCAAACAGGGCTGGTGCCACCGGGCCGCTTTATTCATATTCTTGAAGAAACCGGATTGATCTTTGATGTGGGGCACTGGGTTATCAAGCAAGCCGTGGAAGACTACCTGCGATGGTGCAATAACGGTTTAGCTGCTGTTCCTATCGCTGTGAACGTGTCATCGCTGCAACTTCGGGATCCCGGATTTATCGCCGAGATAGAACAGGCTATCGGTGTCGATGCGCGAGCCTCGGCCGGACTGGAACTGGAAATAACCGAAAGCCTAGTCATGGAAAATATAAGACGCAATATCATCAGTCTGCAGGCCATTCGTGACATGGGGCTCCGCATCGCCATTGACGACTTTGGTACCGGTTTTTCCTCGCTCAGTTATTTGGCCAAGCTGCCTGTGGATACGCTGAAGATAGATCGCTCGTTTATTATAGATATGACTAACGGACCGGAAGGGCTGGCGCTGGTGTCGACCATTATCAGTCTGGCGCACTCACTTAGGTTGAAAGTGGTCGCAGAAGGGGTTGAAACGGATGAGCAGTCACGCTTGCTGAGTTTGCTGAACTGCGACGAAATACAGGGATTCCTTATCAGCAAGCCTTTGCCAATAGAGATATTCGAAACACGCTGCCTGGCATTGACCGATCCCCATGACATTCTGTGAGATTCAATATTATGGTGTCCGCTTATAAAGCTCTATATGTTCTGGTAAGTTGCATCCCACTCCAATGGGGGACCGCTCTTTCAACAGCATAAGGTGCTCAATGCCGCAATCCAGCTGATGTATCGAATTAATACCGCATTATCGGTTTAAATTGCCCGGTGTTGCAGGCATTACAAGCCAAATGGAGTTATGAAGTATCTTTTAACGAATTCATGGTTCTGTCCGCTTAAATTAATCTGGCCCTTTCAATCTTCACCTGAGTGGCAGCAGTTTTCCGAGTGTCGGTAACGCCCGGTTGAGTCAACATGACCTCCTGCTTCATAGCGGTCGTGATGTCGCACCCAATCAGTGAGATTAAAGTTTGGGCCGGTTTCATTTCGCCCTTTTGCAGTAATATCCAGCAGCATATAAGTCCCCAATACTTCCTCAGCCCCGCGCCCGTATGCGGAAAAGGTGTGGAAGATTTCACCGGCTTTGTTGCGATAGAAGCAGCTTAGGCCAGACAGTTCTTCCACTGGAAGATCGATTTCGCTGAAGTTGTAGTAGCCTTTGCCAGCTTTCATCTGCTCTTCGGTAAAAGACACGTGGAAGTCATAATTGAAGTCGCTGTCATACGATGAGACCCAGTCAAAATGCCAGCCCATACGATCTTTGAAAGGCAGGATTTCCCCGAGCGGAGCGCGTGAAACGGCGACAAACTTTACATCATGTTGTTCCAGATGTTGCAGCGTTGCCTGGATATGGTCCATCTCGAATGAACATCCCACACAGCCTTCCTGCCAGCCGGGACCGAACATGAAGTGCTTGATAATCAGTTGACTGCGGCCTTGAAACAGATCGTCCAGGTTTTGCTCGCCGTCTGTACTGTGAAATATATAGGGCTTATCGATCTTTACCCATGGCAGTGCCTGACGTGCCACACGTAAGGCGTCGCGTTGGCGGGTCAGAGCCTTTTCAAGAATGAGGTGGGAAGCATGTGCGGCTTGCCATTCTTTTGGAGAGACTATCGAAGGATGTTTGATGGTCATGGGTTTCGCTCCTTGGCTACGGGGTTGTCATAATTGAGTTTTACTGTGGCTGATCCTTTGAGGAACAGCCACGGTAGTAAAAGCCTTGCGATTCTGCTTCTTTAGCCAAAGCAGGCTTCCTAATAGCTTGTCGAATTAGCAACCATGATTTCGACAGCAACTAAAAAAATGCACAACCTGTCAGTGATCTATGAGCCCAGCCAAACAACGTATTCAAAACTCCTTATTGAAATGGCAATTTTATAAAGCCATCGAATAGGACTTAGCCAACTCCACTGCGTCAGCACCAGCCGGGAAGCTGATTTGTTTCGATGTGTCATTTACGGCACGCCATATTGTTTCGGCCACATCGGACTCTTTTGTCAATGCTGTCGGCTGCATAAATCTGGCAAAGACCGAGTTGGCGAAGTCTGTGTATGCAGCAGGGATAAGTCCCGCCATACGCTCACCACCATTCTCGGCAAAACGGGTGGTGGGTCCATAGCCAGGCTCGACTAGTTTTACATCGATGTTGAATGGCTCAAGTTCGTGCGTCAGTGATGCGGTAAAACCTTGAATAGCCGTTTTGCTGGCGGTGTAAACCGCAACTAAAGGCATCGGTGCCAGAGTTGTGCTGGAGGTTACATTGACGATCATGCCTGCACGACGCTCGCGAAACTGTGGGAGTACGGCTTGCGTCATTGCCATCATGCCGAAAGTGTTGGTTTCAAATATTTCTCGAATGGTATCCATCGGCGTAGCTTCAAAAGCGCCGAACAAACCAATGCCTGCATTGTTGACTAAAACATCGATGGGGCCGCTTTGTTCCAGTAAGGCGACGATGCTTTCAGGCTTGGTCACATCTAATGGCAGTACTCGCAGATGTGGCGATATTGGCAAAATATCTTCACGCGGATTACGCATGGTGGCGATGACTTGCCAGCCTTGAGAGAGAAAGTATCGAGCTGTTTCCAGTCCATAACCTGATGAGCAACCGGTGATAAGTACAGTTTTCATATGAATCCCTTAGTGAGTGGTGATGGAGGTCATAATATTTAAACGCATTAATACTGGCTATAATGCAAAGTCCTTTATTCGTTACCAAAAGTCCTGTTATGCAAAATCTTCTATCAGAAGTTATCGCCCTGCTTCGGCCGAGCAATGTGTTCTCCAAGGAAATCAGTGGGGCTGGTCGTTGGGGAGTACGTTATTCATCTTTCGGGCATCCGAGTTTTTGTGTGGTACTGGAAGGGAGCTGTCTTCTGGCAGTTGATGGTGAAGCAACACTGACGCTGGAACAGGGTGACTTCTTGCTAATGTCATCAACTCCCGGTTTCACAATATCGGGTTTCGAAGCTGCCACTCCCTTGCAAATAGATCCGGCGGTCAGTTCTGATGAGATTGAAGAAGTCCGCCACGGTAATGTTGATGGAGATCCCGACGTGCGTTTGTTGGGAGGTTATTTTGAATTTGACTCACCCGATGCTGCTTTACTCGTTTCCTTGCTGCCGACATTGGTTCATATTCGTAAAGTGGAACGGCTTTCGAGCATGGTTAAGATAGTGAACGAGGAGTGCAAAGCACAACGGCCTGGTCGAGACTCTATCCTGACGCGACTGATTGAGGTGTTGTTAATCGAAGCTTTGCGACTCGTTCCGGGAGAAAAGACCTCACCAGGCCTATTGCGTGGTTTGGCCGATCCTAGACTTGCCCTAGCCATACGTAACCTGCATAACGATCCTTCGCGGGCGTGGACTGTGGCCGAAATGGCAAAACAGTCCATGTTGTCGCGTTCAGCATTTTTTCAGCGTTTTACACAGGCTCTGGGTATGTCACCAATGCAATATTTATTAGCCTGGCGAATGGCTATAGCACAAGGTTTACTGCGCCAACCAGACCTCGGCATCGCAAAAGTCGCTGAACAGGTTGGCTATGGATCAGCAAGTGCATTCAGTACCGCATTTACCCGTTACTGTGGCCAACCGCCAAGCGAATATTCGCGAGCCTATTTAAAAGCAGAGTAAAAGTTAGCCGTTTAGCTAATAAACTCCAAAGCTAAATGGGGGGCCAGCATGATTTAGTTTGATTCCATAAAGTGATGTATTAAAGTTAATGGAATCTTATCGTTACAAAGCTAAACACCAAATTAGCTGCTTCACTTAATCAAACACTGCTGGTGATATGCATCATTAATCGAATGGAGTCGCACTTGAAGATTGACGAAAATATTGAGCTGCAATTACTTAGTTTGGACCACACAGAGGAGCTATATGATTTGGTTGATAGCAATCGTCAACATCTTCGACAGTGGTTGCCCTGGCTTGATGCCAACACTTCTCCCTCTGATACAGAATATTTCATCAAGTCTGTTATTAGCCAATATGAATCTGGCAAAGGACCACAGTATGCAATGTTCTACGACGCAGCAATGTGTGGTGTGTGTGGCTTTCATCAGATAGATGAAGCTAACAAGATTGGTTCGATTGGATATTGGTTAAGTAAGGCACACTCTGGAAAAGGCATTATGACTAAGTCGGTTATGGCACTTATCGAAATTGGCTTTCGAGACTATGGATTCAACCGGATAGAAATAGCCTGTGCAACTGAAAATTCAAAAAGTCGAGCCATCCCCGAGCGTTTAGGATTCAAACTTGAGGGTGTTTTTCGTGAACGACATAAACATTATGGAAAGTATGTAGATCTAGCTATTTATTCGATGTTGGCAGCAGAGTTCAGGCTGAACAAAACATTTCAACGGACAAAACGCTGAACGGCGTTAGGAGTTTACCCACTTGTCATGGCCAGAAATATTGAAATCAAAGCACGCATTGAGAGCGTTGAAACTCTTGAACCCAAAGTGGCGAAGATCGCTGACCAAGGGCCAACCGAGATATTGCAAGACGATACTTTCTTCCAATGCAGCACTGGACGACTGAAACTTCGGGCTTTTTCGGAAGATCATGGTGAACTCATTTTCTACAAGCGCTCCGATCAGGTTGGGCCGAAAGAATCATTTTACGTTCGCTCGCAAACCAATGAACCTGCGTCGTTGAGAGAGACGCTGTCGCTCGCTTATGGTGAAGCTGGCCGCGTTCGCAAACATCGAACTCTGTATCTCGTTGACAGAACGCGTGTTCATCTCGATAAGGTGGAAGGGCTTGGGCACTTTCTTGAGCTTGAAGTGGTTCTTTCCGATAGCGAGACATCACAGGCCGGTGTTGAGGTTGCCCACCACCTTATGGCTCAGCTTGGGATTGAACCAGCACAACTTATTGAAAGTGCGTATGTTGATTTGCTCGCAGAGAGATAATCCTGGCAATTAATTTAATTCAAAAGTCACTTCGCGTTCGGCTCAATTTAGGTGTTAGGCATCACACACGGAGAATCAGATGCATCAAGATGAAATAAAAGCGCTTTTTGATCAACAGGCGGCAACTTACGATACGCAGTGGGCGAAAACAGCACCGATTCGAAGCTGTATGCATCTGCTTTTAGGTTCGCTGTTTGCTGAGCTGCCTGCAGATGCAAAAATCCTCTGTGTTGGGGTGGGAACTGGAGATGAGTTGCTCTATCTTGCGTCGCAGAATCCGGGATGGCGCTTTACTGCTGTGGAGCCATCCGGTGCAATGCTGGATGTTTGCCGGCAAAGGGCAGTAAAAGAAGGTGTTGAGTCGCGCTGTACCTTTCATGAAGGTTATCTGAGTTCACTGCCCGTTATCGAGCTGCATGATGCTGCGACCTGTTTTTTGGTCTCTCAGTTTATTTTGCAAGAAAATGAGCGCTCAAAGTTCTTCAATGAGATTGCAGAAAGGCTTCAGCCGGGTGGGCTGCTTGCCAGCGCCGATTTGGCATCAAATGTTGAAGCCCCAGAATATGAAGTGTTACTGCATGCCTGGATGAACATGATGTCAGCGTCGAATATTTCGCCTGAAGCGATTGAGCGCATGCGCAAAGCTTACGCCAATGATGTGGGTGTTCTTCATCCGGCGAAGGTTGAGTCAATTATTGAATCGGGTGGTTTCAAGCTTCCGGTACAGTTTTTTCAGGCTGGATTGATTCATGCGTGGCTATCAAAGCGAGCAGACTAAATTTAAGGGTCTGCTCATAGCACTGTCCCTCACTCTGTCACTTTTTATTTCGTGCCCCGCTTTTGCTCAAACTGAGTATGGCTTTAGTCGGTGCAAAATTAATTAGGAAATTCTTTTGTTGATGTGAATGGTGTACTGACTGAATACCGATAATCTTGGTCTGCATTATTTCGCCAATACTGGTTATCCAACACCTTATGCTGGACAACTGTCTTTGCTTCGGCTCAAGTTCACTCAGCTAACACTTTTAGTTGCTGATTATTATGCCCGGGAGTAATGGCGGGAGGAGTACCTCTTAAGGACTATTAAATAACCATACCAAGCTGTCTACTCTGTGATATTTATTCCTTTGTGTAGTTTAATGTTAGTTAAGGCAACCCTTTGTGCTTCGTTGATTAAATGTAGAGCAATTTTTGGAAACGGTTTGTAGGTATTTATAGTGCTTTCTCATCGGAGATTTATATGGAGTTTGTCGATAAATTATTGGATGGCAGCTTTATGCCTCACGGTCATTGTCTGCGTTGGCTACCAGATCTCCTATTTCTCCATGTAACGGGTGATGTGTTAACCGTCATTGCTTACTTTGTTATTCCGCTGGCGCTTATTTATCTCGTAAAAAAAAGAACCGATCTGGCGTTTAACTGGATATTTATGATGTTTGCCGCCTTTATTTTTCTGTGTGGCATTACTCACTTCATTTCATTAATTAATATCTGGCAGGGATATTATTATATTGAGGGTATTGCAAAATTCACTACTGGCCTGGTCTCTATTTTGACAGCCACTATGATCTGGCTTTTGATCCCCAAAGCACTGGCTGTGCCAAGTAATGATGAATTCCGGACTAAAAATGAAGCGTTAATCCAGGCCCAAGAGGAGTTATTGGAAGCAAACCAGTCACTTGAACTTCGGGTTTTAGAACGTACCAAAGAGCTTGAACGCTTAGCCCATACTGATGCCCTTACTGGCGTAATGAACCGTCGTGGATTAATTGACCATCTGACAGCAGAAATTGATCGGGCAGTACGATATCAACACAATTTAAGTTTATTAATGGTCGACCTGGATCACTTTAAACTCATTAACGATGAATACGGTCATCTTACTGGCGATGCCGTTTTAATTGAATCGGCTACGATTCTGTCATACGCCATCAGAAACACGGATGTCCTAGGGCGTTATGGTGGTGAAGAATTTCTTTTGTTGCTACCCGAAACAAATATTGAGGATGCCAGACTACTTGCAGAACGCATCAGGGCTGATTTTGAACAGCACCGTTTTTGCCAGGATGATGGTGTAGAAATTTCTCTAACATGCAGTATTGGTGTGGCTGATCTTCAGCCTGACCAGACTCAAGTCAGCTTATTGCAAAGTGTTGATCGCATGTTATATAGCGCCAAAAATGCCGGACGAAATAGAGTCGTTGTTAATCAAAACTCTGATACGTATCCAAGTTTTTAATATAACGAATCTGACAATGACCAGCAGTTTCTAACGCTTAATATAGATGGAAGAGTGAGTTATATGGCTGAGTACCGTGCTCCCGGCGTTATGTGTAGCAAACTGCTTGATGCTTTGCTTACGAAAGTTGTATCTGTCGAACTGGCAGGTTCAGATGAATACGCTTTTGTTTCGACATGTTGAGTTGAGGTGAAATCTTGCAGAAAGCGACTACGATCTTTTTAGTGGACAGCAATCGATTGTTTCGCGAGTCGATGGGTGCGCTGATTGCGACATGGCCTGGATTTTTGCTGGCGGGTGAGGCTGCGACTGCTGATCAGGCTTTAGCTGTGCTAAAAAATATTCGCGCTGATATCGTTTTGTTCGATATTGATCTGATCGGAAAATCCGGTTTTGTTATTTTGAAACACTTAGTGAGTGAGCAGCGCTCTGAGAAACTGGTCATTCTGACTCGTGAACTGCAACCTGAATATATTCGCGAAGCCTTGCTTTTAGGTGCTTGTGGATATTTATCCCATGAATCGAGTGCTGAACAAATTCAACAGGCTCTATGTATGGCGCTTAGTGGCAAAACGGTTATCGATCCGCTAGCGTGCAAGGCTCTCGCCGAGGAGCCGGTTCGGGATGGTATAACCGATCGTGAATGTCAGGTGTTAACGTTACTCGCCGAGGGGGAATGCAATGCAGCTATTGCCCAACGGTTAGGCATTACCGAGAAAACGGTAAAGTCACACGTAAGTAGTCTGTTAGATAAGCTCGGCATGTCCAGTCGGGTCCATTTAGCCGTCTATGCACAAAACACGTCATTGCTGGATCCGCCTATCACAACAAGACGTGATAGCAACACGCATTAAATCTGACATAGGTCTTTAGACCGATGCGTTGATCAACCTTGTCACCCACAATACATCCATAGCTTTATCCAACGATGGTTGAAAGCTCTACTGCCTTTGAACTGTTTGGAGAGGAGTTTATGCTGCTGTTTTTCGGTCTGTTGACCGCTTTAAGTTTTGGTGTCGCCGATTTTCTCGGTGGTTTGGTGGGGCGAAAAATGTCGCCACTGACATTGACCCTGTACTCACAATCCATCGGTTCAGTGGTTATTACTGTGTTGGCAGTGGTGTTTGGTGGCACGCCAAATATTGCTGATCTTGCCTGGGGTGCGGCAGCAGGCATCACGCTTGGATCAGGCTTTATCCTCTATTATCGTGCCCTATCCAATGGCAGGATGGGGGTGGTTGCTGCTGTTACCGGTGTGTGGACAGCCATTATTCCTTTTGTGGTCGGTTATTGGCTGGGAGAACGTCCTTCGACTATGGCAATGCTTGGCATAATGCTGGTCGTTATCGCCATTGCCTTGGTCAGTAGCGGCGAAAAATCCATAACTGAAAACGCCTTGCAGCAGTTCAGGAAACCAGCAAAATCAGCTTCTTTTTATGCGTTGCAACGTGGATTTATGGCTTATGATCGCAGCATTCTGCAAGCCACTGTTGCGGGTTTATGGTTTGGTCTTTTCTTTGTTTTTCTTGGGCAGGCCCAATCCAGTGCTCCGTTATGGCCGGCGGCGTCAGCTACTGTGGCATCAGCATTGACGGTCGCTGCTTTGATCCCGGTGCTTAAACCTGATTTGTTTTTTGACAGAAGTAATCTGCTGATAGTGGTGGTGGTTGGCCTGTTCCAGACTTTGGGCACGCTTGCATTCGTCATTGCTGCAAATTTAGGCATGCTTTCTGTGGTCGGCGTTGCCGGTGCATTGTCACCAGTTCCGACAGCTATTCTTGCCTTCTTAATACTTAAAGAACGGGCCACCTGGGTTCAACTGACGGGAGTTGCTATTGCATTGGTCGGTATTTTGATGATGAATAGCTGAGTGGATTGATGATGCAGCGAGTTTGATTTCTCAAACTCGCCTGGGAGAACGGCATCAGCTGGCAATGTGTGACACCGCAGTTGTTTAATCTGCATGAATTTTAATCCGGTAGAGCACGCAATACACCACCGGAAGCACTATCAGAGTTAGCAAGGTAGCAACCCCGAGTCCACCAATTAACGCCACTGCCATGCTGGCAAAAAAAGCGTCATTAATGAGGGGAATCATTCCAAGCATAGTGGTCAATGCGGCCATTGCTACCGGGCGAACCCGGCTGACCGCAGCTCTAACCACGGCGTGATAGCGATCATTATGCAGCGGCAGTTGTACATTGATTTCTTCCACCAAGACGATTGCATTTTTGATCACCATGCCAATCAGGCTGAGCGTACCGAGCAGTGCCATAAATGAGAAAGGCAGACCACTTATTAGTAACGCACCGACTACACCAATGATCGTTAATGGGACGAGCGACCAAATGGCCAGTGGTTGGCGAAAATTATTGAACAGCACGACAGTGAGAATAAACATCACTACCAATCCCAACGGTAATGAGGAAAAAAGTCCGCTCTGTGCTTCGCCTGCGGTTTCGTCTTCACCACCCCATTCCAACCGATAACCTGCCGGCAGTGTCAACGCCTCCACCCGTGGACGAATATCGGTCAACACACTGGCCGCCGTTACATTACTTAACGGATGTGGTTCACCATAGACGGCCAGCATTCTTTCGCGATTACGTCGCATAATCAAAGGATCTGCCACTTGAGTGACAACTTCACTGATAACCTGGTCGGCGGTGATATAGCGCGATTGTTCATCACTCCATACGTTTAGTGAACCAAAATTATCTACATCGTGGCGCTGCTCGGGGATTGCCCTTGCAACAATCGGAATCAAATCGCTGCCATCACGATATATACCCAATTGACTACCGCTGGTGCTCACTGCCAGCGAACTGGCCAGATCTTCTCGGGTGACGCCGAGTCGTCGTGCAGTATCTTCAAGGAAAACTGGTTCCAGAGTTTGTACGCGGTTGCGCCAACTGGTTCGTACGCTGGTCATATGCGTGGTATCACGGAACAAGGCTTCAATCTGATCACCTAACTGGCGTAGCACTTCTGGGTCGCTGCCATAAATCCGGGCTTCCAGCTTGGCTTTGGGGGCGGGGCCGACTTCCAATGGAGCGATTTTATAGTCGATATCGCCGTGATCTCGTTGCAGTATTTTTTCAACGTCAGCTATGCGTTTGCGTTGTGTTTCTTTGTCATCCGTTTCAATGATGAGCTGAGCATAGCTGGCGTAGCGGTCTTCTGGAGAATAGGTCAGAGTAAAGCGTTGTGCTCCGCCACCAACAGTGGTGGTGAGATGGCGAATGCCTTCCATTTGCATAACACTTTGTTCCAGCTCACTCACCCGACGTTGGGTTTCAAGAATATCCGTACCTTCTGGTGTCCGGTAATCGACAAAAAAGATAGGTGTATTTGATGCCGGGAAGAAGGCATTTTTGACTGAGCCAAAGCCAACCATTGCGCTTGCCAATACCACCGCCATCAGCATCAAGGTTAACCAGTGCCAACGGATGCAAGCTATTATTACAAGACTGGCAAAGCGATAAACCACCCCACGATAGGGATCTTCCTGGCCATCTCCTGGTGCGACATTGCGGAAAAACAGTTTGAAATAAAATGGAGTGAGCGTTAGGGCCGTTATCCAGCTCAGCAACAGGGAATAGAGCAACACGTAAAACAGCGAACCTACAAACTCTCCCGTGGTATCCGGGGACAGGCCAATCGGAGCAAAAGCTGTTACCGCGATCAGGGTGGCTGCAAGTAAGGGCCAGGCATTTTGACGGATAACCTGATGAGCTGAATCGCGAATGCTATTACCCTGCTTGAGGCCAATGAGCATGCCTTCAGTGATTACTATGGCGTTATCCACTAGCATACCGAGTGCGATAATCAGTGCTCCCAGTGATATTTTTTCCAGTTGAAGTCCATGAATGTACATCAACATAAAGGTGCCGATAATGGTGATCAACAGAATAAAGCCCATTAACAAACCACTGCGCCAACCCATAAATAGCATTAACACGATGACAACTATGGCGACAGCTTGCATCAGACTCACCAGAAATCCTGATACGGCATCATCGACTACTTGGGGCTGGTTGTAGACGATATTTAAATCCATACCAAGTGGCGTTCGGGATTGCAGTTCGCTCAGGCGTTGTTGCAGAAGTTTGCCGACCTCGACCACATTTACGCCACTTTCAAACGCAACACCTAATGAGATAGCCGAGCGACCCATATCGCGATAAAGCTGTTGAGGTTGTTCTGCCAGCTCGCGACTGATATCAGCAACATCGCTCAATCTCACCAATTGGCCATTGCCCTCACTGATGATAAGTGCTCGCAGATCATCCATATTGGCAGCACTGCCGGTAGGGGTGATACGAAAACGGCGACCATCCTGCTTAAGATGTCCTGAGTCAGCTACCGCATTTTGGGTTTCAAGCAATTGTTGCAGGCGGGAGAGGGGAATATTGAGGGCGCGTAGCCGTTCGCGGTCGACTTCTACATAAATACGCTCTTCATGTTCGCCACTTAATGAAACCTTGGCGACTCCATTTACCAGTGAAAGCTCACGTTTGAGAAAGTCAGCATGATCAGCAAGATCCGGCATACTGTAATCATCGCCAGTCAGGTTGACCATAAAACCGAACACATCGCCAAAATCATCGTTTACGATGGATTGGCTGGCACCCGGAGGAAGTTGGGCCTGAACATCCTGAACTTTACGTCGCAGCGAATCCCACAGTTGTTGCAGCTCATGGTTCTGCACCGTGCTTTTAAGCTCGATGGTGATCTGTGAGAGGCCGTCTGAACTAACGGAACTGATGTGCTTGATAGCTGGCATTCCCTGAATCGACTCTTCCAGCGTCGATGTGACTTCTTGCTCAACTTCCTCAGGAGTGGCTCCGGGATATTGTGTTGTGATGATGGCGTTGCGAATGGTGAATTCAGGAAATTCCAGTTGACCCATGTTTAGAAATGACAGCGCACCACCAATCAGTAGTACTACCGTCATTAAATAGCTTGTCGCTCGGTGGCGTAAGAAATAGTCAACCATATTAAAGTCCCCGTTCCTTTACCCATGGGGTTACTTTGGTGTCTAAGGTTAAACGTTCAGCACCAGCTGCAACGATGCGGTCACCCTCCATCAATTCACCACTAACTTCCAGCCCGCTAGAGGTTAACCGGCCGATAGTGACCGGAACCGCTTCAAGCTGTTCTGAGCTTGAATAGCGCCATATCTGTGCTTGGGTTGAGTTATCTCCGGCATAACTCACCGCTTCAGGCGGCAGGTACCAAAGTGGTGCTGCGGTATTGGATTGTAATTTGTTCAAATCCAGTCGAACCGTGGCACTCATTCCATCCAGCAGCGTGATATCGTCAGGTTGTGGCAGTGTCAGTTTAATTTCATAGGTCAGGCTTTGCGTGTTGGCCTGGGTTGTATAAGAGGCTAGCTGTGCGAGATAGACCTTGTCGCTGTTGCTGAAGCGAACTTCAAACGAGGCATCCTCGCTGAAGGGGTGCCCATTGCTATGTGGTATGCGCTGCACAATTTGTTCAGGTAAATGAAACACCACATCTAACAGTTCCGGTTGTTGAATAATGGCGACGGTCTCCTGCACTTGGACAAACTGCCGATTATCAGCTGGGACTTGGGCAATTACACCATCATATGGAGCGCGTAGTTTGGTGTGTGTGAGCTGTTCTTCGGCCTGATCAAAAGTGGCCCGAGCCGCCCGCCAATCATTTTCTGCTTCATCAAACTGGGATTGGCTGACGGCTTTGTGTTGCAAAGCAAAACGCATACGTTCCAGTGAGGCCTTGGTTAATTCTAAGCGTGCGCGGGCGCTATCTAACTCACTTCTTGCATTACGATCATCGATGCGGGCGATAACATCACCGGCGTGAACTCGTTGGCCAGGTTTGACTTTGAGTTCTATGAGTTCACCAGCTATTCGAAAAGACAGATTACTTCGGATGGTGGCTTCCACCTGTGCCGGGAACTGCCGCATTGCACTGGCGGTTCCTGGTTCAAGTGTCATCAATTTAACGGGTTGTGCCAGAAATACTGACTCTGCCGGGGGCTGCTCACATCCCGTCATCACCAGCAGAGTTATTATGATTGGCATTAAATAGAGGCGAGTAACGGACACATTAAGCTCCTTGCTAGAGTTTCAGCATTTTGAAAATTATGGTTAACTGACATTCATGAATGTCAGTGAGTTGTATAATAATATCGATACACAGACTTTGCTATCTATTTAATGTCAAAATATTGAAAAAATTTGTAAATTGGAGTCGCCATGTCCCAACGTAAGGCTGATGCCGAACGTACTCGAGAGCTGATTTTGGATGCTGCAGAAATTACTTTTTTGGCTCAGGGTCTATCCCGAAGCACCTTGGCTGATATTGCTAAAGCCGCAGGAGTCACCCGAGGAGCCATATATTGGCACTTTGAGGATAAAGCCGCAGTGTTTGATGCGCTGCTTGAGAGGGTGCGCACGCCTCTCGATGAGATTGTGGATGATGCGTTGGAGAAAAACGGCACAACACCCGAAATATGTATTCGCAACATTGCCAAACATGCATTGAAAGCCATTTGTTATGACCTTGCGTTGCAACGGGCAGCAACTATCGTATTTCATCGCTGCGAAAAACTAGAAGATGACCACCCACGGATCAGCATGTTCACTCGACTCTCTGAACACTCCGAAGCGAAAGTAGAAAGCTTATTCGAACAGGTCCAGCTCGCCGGGAATTTACGGGCTGGCCTTACTCCAGCCATTGCTTGTCGTCAGTTCCATGCTTTTATGATTGGTGTCTGTTTTGACTGGTTACAAGATATCCGTAAATACGCTTTGGCAGATGAAATAGACTGCATCGTTGAGACATTAATGCTCGGTCTATTAGTACAGCCTTTGGCGGCTGAATCAGAATGAACATTTGCCGATTTATTATTGTTAGAGGATTTTAGCCGTGCAACTGACTGCAGCGATAATCGGAATACTGATCTACTACATTTATATAGCTGCTGTCGGGCAGTGGTGTCGCAACAATAATATTTCCCGACCATTAGCTTTTCGGGTGGGGGCAGCAGCTTGTTTGCTGCTGGCGCTGGTTGTGATGGTGATTGCCAGTCTGTACTTCGGCAGAATTATGCTGGTAAATGATGATCCGTTAATCACAGCTGCTTGCATCATTGCTATCGCGCTACTAGGTGGTTTGCGCTGTCGTGATCGAGTATCAAAACAGCATCCCGGTCAAACATAAATACGACGATTGTTACCCTGCTATGGCCAGGGGATACTCTTTTTATATGTTGCCCACATTTGTGAGTCATCTTCCAGCTTTTTGCACCTAATACAGTTAATCCAAATATCGAATGCTCGGCCCTCATATATGAGAAAATCCTGCTCTGAACCAAATGTTCAGATTTTGTTGTTTCCGTATTCTATGTGGGTCAAACAAATGCAAATGAACAATGCGGTTAGCTGATTTTATTCGAGCAGAAATTGAACCCATTCTTCAGGATTGGGAAGAATTCGCGAAAACGATCCTAAATGCCAAGCATATGAGCAAAACCGGGCTTCGCGATCATGCCAGAGATATGTTGCTGGAAATTGCTGACGATCTCGATACGCCTCAAAGTGAGTCAGAACAGATCGCTAAATCCAAAGGATTCGAGCCGACGAGTGACGAAGAGTCCTGGGCAGAAGTACATGGCGGCGATCGGCAAACCAGTGGTTTCAGCGTTATGGAAACAGTTTCTGAGTTCAGGGCGCTTCGTGCGAGCGTAGTGTCACACTGGACCAAAGCTTATAAAGATATTCCTTTTGAACACCCTGAAGATCTCACCCGATTTCATGAAGCCATCGACAAGGCCGTTGCCGAATCGTTAGAGCAGTATGCAACCGAGAAAGAAATGGAGACACGGCTTTTCGGGGCTATTCTGCTGGCATCACCAGATCCGATTTATGTACTGGATCTTCAAGGCCGATTTATTTATGCAAATAAAGCCACAGCCGATCTTTTTGCTTTGCCACCCGAGGAGATTATAGGCAAATCCACTTTTGACCTTGGGTTTCCGTTCGCGGCGGATTTCCAACACAATCTAGAAAAGGTGATGGCAGATCAATCGACCCACCGAGGCAAGTTTGTCCATACCTTTAGCTCTGGTCAGGGGGATAGGTTCGAGTATTTGCTTGCGCCAGTGTTGGACGAGCAACAAAATACTGAAGCCACAGTCTGCATTTCCAGAGATATTACAGAACAAGCACTTGCTGAAGAAAAAATATGGCACAACGCACACCATGATCTTCTGACAGGGCTGCCTAATCGGCGGCTTTTTCTGGATCGTCTGGAACAAGAGGTCAAGCATGTTAAGCGTAGCAGTCTTCCTCTTGCTGTGCTTTTCCTGGATCTTGATGGCTTTAAAGTCGTAAACGACACGCTTGGTCATGAAGCAGGGGACCGTGTTTTGCAACTCGTGGCAGAGCGGCTGACAAATTGTGTTCGAGAGGAAGATACAGTTGCCCGTTTGGGCGGTGATGAATTTACCGTGATTCTCACCGGCGCTGAGCATCAAAAAGATGTTGAACTTGTGGCCCAGGCCATTATTGATGCGATTGCGATGCCGTTTGATCTTGTACAACAGTCTGTGCTGATTTCCACTAGCATTGGCATCTCACTGTTTCCAGAAAATGAAATGTCTTCTATCGCGATGCTGGAAGCTGCTGATCATGCCATGTATAAAGCCAAAAAATCCGGTTCTAATCGGATCTGTTTTTATCAAGCATTTGATAGCACTGATGGAAACTCAGCTTAAGTGGGTAACTCAAGTTATCAATGGAGCGAATTGACTCGATTGTTAGCTACGCGGACTCAAGCTAATCAGATATAGTGAGAAAACTGATCCAGGCATTGCTAATATCTTTATGGGTAAAAAAAGCAAGAAAATACAGGTTCATACGATCGCTGATGTTAAGAATGCCTTATCAAAACCAGCAGGCAGGATGCTGCTAGAAGTCATCCTGGAAAAAGAAACGACCTTTCATGCTGCCTGGACACATTTTCAAACGGCAGAAAATGATCCCGAAGCATTACATGATATGCGTGTTGAGCTGCGTCGATTACGGGTGTGGGTAAAACTCGCCCGCGATGAAGTCAAAACCAAACAGTCCACTCGTAAACGGCTGAAGGCGCTGGCCAATTCGAGCAATCCAGTGCGTGATCATGAGGTGATGCTGGCCTGGTTGGCTTTGGCACAAAAGCAGATTGGTGAGATGCCTGCTCTTGATAAGCTGATTGAATATGGCAAACAAGCCTATCAGCAGTCGACGGAGTTACGTTTTTCTACAAAGCAGGAACTGGAACCTCAGATCAAACAAAAAATGGGTATTGGCTTAGGCCAATGGCTTGATAAAACGGTTGAACAGCGTATTGAGCTGATTAACCAACTTTTGCGAGCTGGGATGCAGGAAACGCACCTGGCACGAATTGAAATTAAATATCTGCGTTATCTGATCGAACCTTTTATCGATACAGTTAATAACGCAAAAGCACTGGTTGAGTGGTGTAAAGAGGTTCAACAACTGCTGGGGGATTTCCATGATATGCAGGTTTTTCGCAGCCACCTGCCGGAATTTGCTCGCTGGGTCATCGATCATGAATTGACAGAAATTACCTTATTAACTGGCAAACAATCCTCAGCCATTACCAAAGTTTTTGCCAATGCTCGCGAACCAGTGATTGCCTTGTCTGGCTGGCAAGATCAGGAGCTGCAGCGGCAATGGCATAAGTGGCTGGTCCTGCGGGATAATTATCTGAAGAAGCTAGAAGAGCTTCGAAAATATTGAAATTCAAGTAACTTTATCTGTGTCATATTAAGTGTAGGTTATGCATGAATCAGACTGAGATAACGGTTACTGACTGCTCGTCAGGTTAATAAAACTACATTGCTTATGTCTCTGCCGTTAAATGCTTAGCCAACAATCCCGGTCCTTGCCATGATTGATTCCAGGGCAGACAGACGCGATGACCACTGCCGGGAGCCTTTGCTATTGGTTGGTCTTGCTGATCAAACAACGCCTGCAGATTAAAGCTGACATTGCCTGAAGGTGTTATCAGTTCCAGCGTATCGCCAATACCAAACTGGTTGCGTACATCAATGTCCAGTCGTTGTTTGGTATTATCAAAACCAACCACTTCCCCCACATATTGCTGACGCAGATTGCTGGAATAACCGTGCAGATAGTTTTGTTGTTCCTGAGTCGGATGCCGTTGATAAAAGCCATCGGTGTAACCACGATTAGCAAGATTATCGAGTTGGCCGATTAATCGTGGATCAAAAGCCCGACCAGCGACTGCATCGTCAATCGCCTGACGGTAAATCTGTGCGGTTCTGGCGACATAATAAACCGACTTGGTGCGTCCTTCGATCTTCAGGCAATCCACGCCGATTTTGCTCAGACGTTCGATATGCTGAATGGCCCGCAGATCCTTTGAGTTCATGATATAGGTGCCATGCTCATCCTCAAAAATCGGCATCAATTCACCAGGTCGGTTTGCTTCTTCGATAAGATAAATATTGTCGGCAAGCGGATGTCTTTGCTGGCCTCCACAATCTGAAAGTTGATGTTCCTGCAGGGCAGAAAAGGCATTGAAATCAATTTTTTGTGGCGAATCATCCTGTTGATCGCTGGCATGGGTTTTGTAATCCCAGCGACAGGCATTGGTACAGGTTCCTTGGTTCGGATCGCGGTGATTGAAATAACCTGATAACAGACATCGACCGGAATAGGCAATGCATAAAGCTCCGTGAACAAATACTTCCAGTTCAATATCCGGACACAATTGGCGGATCTCTTCAATTTCATCGAGCGATAGTTCACGGGATAAAATTACCCGGCTTAAACCTAAAGACTGCCAGAACCGAACCGCTTGATAATTGACCGTGTTAGCCTGAACGGATAAGTGAACTGGCATCTCTGGCCAGCGTTCTCGTACCATCATGATCAAACCCGGGTCGGCCATAATCAGAGCATCCGGCTGCATAGCAATGACCGGCTCCATATCACTCATATAGGTTTTGATTTTTGCGTTGTGAGGCATCAGATTACTGGCAACAAAAAACTGCTTGCCCAATTGATGCGCTTCCTCAATGCCCTGCTGCAAAATATCGAGCTTGTGAAAGGCATTGTTGCGTACACGCAGACTGTAACGAGGTTGACCGGCATAAACCGCATCTGCACCAAAAGCAAATGCATAATGCATATGTTGGAGACTTCCAGCAGGTAGCAGTAACTCAGGCGCTTTCATCGGGTTTACCCATTAAAAAAAGCGGGAATTATAATCAAACAAAAACTTATACAGGCCTAAACAAAGACATTTACTGATCTTGATCAACATTTTTGATGTGTAAGTAAATATTCCATTCTTGAACCTTTTTCTCGTTCAGATCGTTCCTTAATTTATATACCTCTCTTGTTTCTAGCATTAGACGGCTATCCTTGATTTACCATCCAATTTGCTAGATCCCTTCGAAAAAATACTTATCAAACCTGTTGGTAAAAATGGATTCAACACTCGATCTCAAATCAAATACTTCAAGAATCGCTACTTTTGATCTGGCACGGGGTCTGGCGATTCTCTTTATGATGCTGATACATGTGCTGGACTTTTACGGTCAGGCGGATGTTCGCAGCAGTCTGTTTGGAAGTGTAGTCAGCTTTCTTGGCAGTCCGCCGGCAGCTCCAGTGTTTATGTTTATCATGGGAATATTTATTGTATTTTCGACCCGTCTGGACGTGGCCACGGGTCTGCGCCGAGCTGCATGGCTGTTTGTTATCGGTTATGTGCTCAATCTGTTACGCGGTTCTATTCCATTGTGGCTATCGTTGCAATTGGGACTGGTGAGCTATGCTGAACTGGAAGCGGGTGGGGTTTCGCCCTTGAGCGAATTTCTGATTGTCGATATTCTGCAATTCGCCGGACTTGCATTTGCCATCTGCGTTTTTCTCAAACACTACTTTCCTCAGCCAAAATACTGGTTGGCCACAGGGGTGATCGTTGTTTTTCTCTCACCGCTGCTTTGGGATATTTCCAGTGGCTGGATTGTGCTTGATGAAGTGTTGAAATTATTGTGGGGAAACAAATATCAAGGTTCGATGTTTCCGTTATTTCCCTGGTTGGCTTACCCGCTGTTTGGAATGGCATTCGGTTTTTGGTTTAAACGGACTAATTCTCCTAAACGTTTCTTTATCAATACGCTATGGCTTGGTCTTGCTTTACTGCTTGTCGGTACGTTATTGACATTATCGAATATGGATTTTCATTACCCGTATTTTTTGCGAAGTGGACCCGGGGCGACGATCTGGATCAGCGGTTTTGTTTTGCTCTGGTTGGGGATATGTCGATTTGTTGTCGAAAATATTGCTTTAAATCGTGTTGTGGAATTACTGTTCTTTTGGAGCAAACATGTTACCGCCATTTATATTCTGCAATGGATTATTATCGGTTGGGGACTGATGGCGGTCGGTGTGCAGCAGCTCAGCTTCATCAATACGTTGTTGGCAATGTTCGTGGTCATCCTGCTTTCAGACCTGAGTTTGCGTGGCTGGTTAAGGGTTCGAAAATCGAGTAATGCTTAAATCAGCTCAAATGAATATGGAGATAATATGACCATTCAAACAAAATCGCTGGTCGCCTTTGCACATGTCGCGGAGGTCGAACGAAGCATCAAGTTCTACGCTGATCTTGGCTTCACCGTGGCGAATAGCATTATTGCGGATGGACAGACGGCACTCAGTTGGGCTTGGCTACAAAGTGAACAAGCCAATCTGATGCTGGGGCTGGCGTCAGCGCCAATTGACGCATCCCAGCAAGCTATTCTTTTCTATCTGTACTTTGACGATATCAAGCAGACCCACAATATTATGGCCGAACTGGGCCATAAGCCGGGTGCAATTAACTATCCGTTCTATATGCCTAATGGCGAGTTAAGACTTGAAGATCCTGACGGATATGTATTGATGTTGGCTCAATCATAAAAAAAACCTTCTCACAATCCATTTCCATCGGTTTGCTCGATGGTTCTCCCGCTATTTGTCAGTTACATCATTCGGATCTGTAAGCAGTCATAAATTAGGTATAAATTATTGAAAAAGCTTTTATAGCTTTTAAATAGTTGAACCTCGTGTGTTACCGCGATAAGGAGAAAAGTATGGACTCAGCCAGTGCACTCACCGGAAATTGTTTATGTGGTTCTGTCAGTCTGACTGCAAAACCCAAAAGCTATCATATTGGAGCATGTCATTGTGAGACCTGCCGGAAGTGGGGCGGGGGACCACTTCTAGCTGTCGAATGTGGTGGCGATGTAAATTTTGACGGTGCCAAAAATATCACTGTTTATAATTCTTCAGAATGGGCGGAGCGGGGATTTTGCCAGAAGTGTGGTACACATTTATTTTATCGCTTGAAGCAGGGCGAAATGTATGCCATTCCGGTTGGGCTGTTTGATGAGAATGAACAATGGCAGTTAGCCGACCAGGTATTTATTGACCGCAAGCCGACTTACTACAGCTTTGCAGAAAAGACCCGAAATCTCACTGGCGAAGAGCTTTTTGCCCAGTTTTCACAGTGAATACTCAGTCCAACGTATGGAGTTTAGATGATTGCCGAAAAGCCGATGCCTGAATCAACCGAAGAAAAATCGCGGAAAAAATCGTTATTCAATGTGATCAGCAATACTGAAATACCGTTAGCGGTGTATGCCGCCATTTTCATTACCATGGCTGGGTTGTGGGTGTTCCAGGAACTGCATGAAGATGTGACTTTGGGTTTGTTTACCGAGTTGTTGGGCGCGGCATTTACGCTGTTTATTATCGACACTTTGCTGGTGCGTTCCAAAGCAAAACGCTGGAAACTGGTTCAGCAGCATATTGATTATCTGATTGCTCGCAACGTGAATCGTTTGCGTGATGGGATCGCGGTACGGTTTCTAGGATTTGAACCGGATATTCCTGACGGACTTACCGAAGACAAACAACTGGCGGCCATTCGTCAGCAACGTGCTGAGTTGCTGTTAAAAATGGCAGATGTGGAACCTGAGCAATTGGTGACACATTTATCGGAAAGCAGTTTGTTTACTGAAAATACTTATCTGTATCTCAATGAACGAGCGGACGATATCTGGGACGTTATTAATATGAAATATGCTGAATATATGGCCCCAGAGCTGGTTTCCAGTCTTATACGCTTGCATACACATATCAAGGATGTCTGTGGTCATCTGCGCCAGTTTCAACGGGCAGAACGCTTTCCGGAAGATGCTGTTTATTATCACCAGATTGCCAGAATGGGCGCCGGTTTCAGTGTTGCCGAAATCATCAAATTGGTGAATGAACTTAAAGCGATGGGATATTCGGAATCAGCAGCTATTTCAGGACATATTGCTGCTGATCTCGACAGGGTGAAATAGCTTTCAAGCGCCTCCCGATTAGCGATTACGGGAGGCCTTGTATCATTATTAATTTAAGCTGTTGATTTTTAGAGAGTTCGTTTAATTCTTGACGAACTTTTTTAGATTGCGCCAGATTTATATGTGGCGGTAATTGAGCCACCAAAAAGCTGCCTACCTGGGCTGAACGTAATGGTTCGTCGAGAAATAATCCATGCAAATGCATGCGTTGTTTTATGTCATTTTGTATCTCAGCAGAAGGTGAAGCAAACAGTATTTCTTTCACTGCCTGAGTAATCATCTTGATAGGGATAACTGAAAAGCAGGTACCAATTATTAATACCATTAGCGGGTCGGCAAACCGCGCCAGCGGTGCAAACGGTGATTGCTTAATCAGAAAAGCAATAATAAAACCTAATAACACCGCGGCGCTTAACCAGGTATCCATCTGCCATTGACGCAGCTCAGCTCTCAGTAAAGCAGTATTGGCTTGCTTCTGACGATGATGAATGAGTGCCCAGGTAATCGCACAGCCAGTGACATTGATCAGTCCAAAGGCCAATGCAATATCAATATTCACCTCTCTGCCGCCCTGCAATAAACTCATCGTGGCAAAAGCCACAGAAAAAAGGCATACCAGCGCCATTACGATACCTTTGACCAATACCGCTATTGGTTCAATGGTTAAACGGCCAAAAGGATACTGCCCGTCAGCTGGTTGATTCGCCAGTTTGAGCGCCAATAAAGACAGTGATGCCAACGCCAGTGACAACAATGAATAAGCACTGTCGAACAAGATCATGACCGAACCGCTCCACAGCCCGATGATCAATCCTGAAATGGCAAATAATCCTGCAGATAAAGCAGAGATAAATAATGCCTGGCGCTCGATGTTTGATCCCATGAAAAGTCTCCCTTTAAATTCGTGGCCGATTGTAGGGGGATTTATTTGTTCGACAAAATCTCTCAGCGCCAATAATATTAGCTCTGAAAACAATAATAGGTTTGGGCTGCCATGCGCATTGAACAGATAGAAGCATTTTTGATAACGGCCGAAAACGGATCTTTTGCACGTGCCGCAGAGTTAATGGGAAAGCGGAGAAGCACCTTAAGTGCAGCGATTTCAGCCTTAGAGGATGAGCTTGCCGTCAGTCTGTTTCAGCGCTCGGGCAATAGTTTGCAACTGACGCCGATTGGGCAAACATTATTAGCGGATAGCCAACGTTTGTTGCAAAGTGCAAAACGTATTGAACAGCTTAGCCAGCAACATCTTGAAGGGATCGAAGCCGAACTAAAAATAGCCCGTGATGACTCGCTGCCAGAACAGTTTTGGCATCAATGCATGCATGATTTACAGCGTGAATTTCCGCAAACATCCACCGCCGTTTATTTGCTGCCCTCACAGGAACATGCCGAGTTCATTCGTGCCGGAATCGTTGATATCGCACTGGGTGTGCATAATTCGGTAGAACTTCAGCATCGTCTGGGCATGGTTGAACAACGCACGGTGGTCAGCCCCGAACATCCTCTGGCAAAACTGGCGCAAGTTACTCGTCAGGATCTGAGTCAGTACACACAAGTCTGTCTGACCTATCTGCAAAAAGGTCAGCTGGTCATTCAAGATCAGGTGGGTCGCCAATACTTGGGGCTGACTATGTATGAGTTAATCCGTGATGCCGTGCTAGGGGGAAATGGATGGGCCATACTTCCGGAAACATTGATTCACGAACAGCTTAATCAGCACTCCTTGGTTAGTCTGGCTACCGAAGCCACACTGCCTGCAGTGTATTTTCAATGTTTAACCAATGGTCCCAATCTCAAAGTGGCCACCTGGGTAAGAAACTGCGTTACTAAAGAATTAACGCGGAAATTTAAGATTTAAGCTAATAAAAACGCTGTGCTGTATGTTCAGTGAATGTAATTCGGCATTTTTAGGATTCATCCGTTATTTGCACGTTGCATAACAATCATGAATTGATGTTTTCCCGTAGCTGATTGTGCTTTATTCCATATCAATCCCGTATTGCTGAGGTTTATCCTGCTCACTTGTTTTGGTGTCTTGCCAAAACGAATAAAAAAAGCGAAACCTTATATGAGTGAGAGAGATAAGGCTTTTTTTGATAGAGCGGATGCCTATATCAAATTAGCCAATAACCAAATGGAAAAAGGCATTCAAGCAGGAGAAGTCAGTCCGTCGTTTATGTATGGTTTAGCCAGATACAGTGCATGGTTCACAGCATCTGGCTGGACAAATGCCAACGATATGGCTGATGCAAAAGATGAAACCGTCAGATTTTTTGTCAGTGAATTTCGGCGGATGTTGGAATTGAATATGGATGACTATATTCAGAATTTCGACAATTATGTTCAGGCTTCTGAACAGCTGCAAAACAAAGGGTAAGCTCTCGCTTACCCTTTTTTCTATTTAACCTTTCTGTCAGTCAACGCTAGATTTCGTCTACTGCTTCGGTACATTCGGGCAATGTTTGACCACCATCCACCACAATTTGCTGGCCGGTAATATAGGCGGCTTCATCAGAAGCAAAGAACAGTGCTGCATTAGCAATATCTTCTACTGAACCAAGTCGTTTCAGTGGGATCGCGGCCGCCATGCTGTTGAGATAGTCTTCACCCAGACTGGCTAAACCTTCGGTCACAATATTACCCGGCATCACAGCATTAATGGTGGTGTGGTAACGCGCCAGTTCCATTGCTGCAGTCCTCATAAAACCCAGTTGACCAGCCTTGGTCGCTCCGTAATGAGACCAGCCGGGATAACCTGTAATCGGACCAGTTATGGATGAGGTGATAACAACGCGGCCTTTACCAAGTTTTTCAAAATGTGGAATGCAGGCTTTGACACAGAGGAAGGTGCTTTTCAGATTGGTCGACATCATGTCATCCCAATCCTCTGGTGTGAGGTCGATAATTTTCTTTTGTGGGAAGCTTCCGGCATTGGCGCAGAGGATATCCACTGGTCCGAAGGTGTTTTCTGTGTGTTCGACCAGTACCTGAACCTGATCCCAATTAGCGACATCACATAAAAAATACTCTGCTCTACCGCCTGCAGCCTTAATTTCCTCCACGGTTTCTTTTGCTGCAGACTCACCGCGTGCAGCAACCATCACCTTGGCACCTTGTCTGGCAAATACACTGGCAATGCCTTTACCAATACCTTTTGAGCCACCTGTGACAATGACAGTCTTGTTTTGAATAGATGTCAGCATGAACTACCTCCAGAATAGGGACAACTTAGTTAACAGTATTTTTAGCATAAATCTGTTTCTTTGCAACAAAAATATTGCAAGTCGGACATTTTGGCGATATAAATATTTTTAACCGGACTCTATTTAGGTAGCAAACGATGGCAGGTTTATACAACAACGAATATCTGCAGCAATTAGCTGAGCAAATAAAATCATTATTAATACATTGGAATATCGATGAAGATGCCAATGTCTCGCTGTTAACGGTCTCGGAAAATGCCACTTATATGGTGAGTGATGAAAAGCAAATGCAACGCTTTATTATTCGTGTGCATCGACCCGAATATCACTCTAAACAGGAAATCCATTCCGAGTTACTGTGGATTCAATCGCTGCGTGAGCAAGCGTTATTGAACACCCCTGAACCGTTAACCATGCGTGATGGATCATTGATTGCTTCGTTTAAAGATAATGGGGTTGAACGTTATCTGGTGGCGTTTGAGTTTATGCCGGGTAAACAACCGGATGAAGATGAATCCCTGATTCAGGGATTCGAGATATTAGGTGCGACGTCTGCCAGATTGCATCAACAGGCGCGGCAATGGTCTTTGCCGGAAGGCTTTAACCGTAAAAAATGGAATTTTGACAGTGCTTTTGGGGCAAATCCATTGTGGGGAGACTGGCGAGAAGCGCCTGGACTGGATGAAGAAGGGCAGGCGATATTAGAACAATTATGCGACGTGTTGGAAGCAAAGTTAGACCATTACGGTGAAAGCCCGGATCGTTTTGGGTTGGTGCATGCTGACTTGCGCTTGGCGAATTTATTAGTCGACGACAAACAGCTAAGCGTGATTGATTTTGATGACTGTGGCTTTAGCTGGTTTATCTATGATTTTGCCTCGGCGGTATCATTCCTTGAAACCTCGCCTTTATTGCCCGAGTTGCAACGTGCCTGGGTGCGTGGCTATAAATCAATAGCGCCGCTTTCAGCCGAAGGTGAGGCGATGATTTCAACATTGGTGATGTTTCGTCGATTGTTACTGACTGCCTGGGTGGCAAGTCATCCGGAAACGGAAACGGCTGCTGAAGCTGGCTTTGAACAATTCACTTTTGGCACTATTGAACTGGCAAAAAACTATCTGAAACAGCAGCACCAAGACAGCGATGACGTGTTAACCGAAAAGCGTATTCTGGATATGAATGCTTTTGAAGCAAGCTCCAGCAGCCATCCGCAAAATGTCATGCGACGTCTGAATAATGTCGGTTCAGCATCGGTATTGTTTTATCAGGAACCGATCGAAATGCTATCGGCACAAGGTGCATGGATGTATGCGGCGGATGGTAAACGTTATCTTGATTTCTACAATAATGTGCCTTGTCTGGGGCATTGCCATCCCAGCGTGGTTCAGGCGGTTTACCGACAACTTGCTACATTAAATGTACATACCCGTTATCTGGTGTCGGTCGTGGATGAATATCTTGAATCGCTGAAAGCAACGTTGCCTGCCTCAATTGCCAACATCGTGATGACTTGCTCAGGCAGTGAGGCTAATGATCTGGCGATGCGTCTGGCAAAACAGGCTTCCGGGGGACAAGGTTTTATTGTGACTGAAGATGCTTATCACGGTAATACCAGTCTGGTGACCGAGGTGTCTCCGTCGATTATTAAACAAGGTAAGTTACCAGATTATGTGGTGGCGATCCCGGCACCCTCATCGAATGTATATGGTCAGGATATTGAAACGGGCTTCGCCTTAAAAGTCAGTGAAGCCATTGAGCTGTTGCAGCAAAGGGGCTATAAAGTTGCCGGCCTGTTAGTGGATACCATTTTTTCCTCAGATGGTATCTATACCGAGCCGAGAGGCTTTTTAAAACAAGCGGTGGATGTGGTGCATAAGGCGGGCGGCGTATTTATCGCCGATGAAGTGCAGCCGGGGTTTGCAAGACTGGGTGAAACATTCTGGGGCTTTGATTTTCATGGAGTGATGCCGGATATTGTGACTATGGGCAAACCGATGGGTAATGGTTTTCCGATGGCTGCTGTAGCCACCAGACCAGATTATCTGGCGAGCTTTTGTGCCGATGTCGGATATTTCAATACCTTTGGGGGAAATCCGGTGGCCGCAGCGGCAGGGCAAGCTGTGCTGGACACGATCCAGCAGGAGCATTTGCAAGCTAATGCCCTAGTGATGGGACATTATTTAAAAACCCAATTGCACTCTATTGCCGAGCAATCAGCGAATGTCGCCGAGGTAAGGGGGCAGGGGCTGTTTATCGGAATCGATATCGGCAAAACAGACAATAAACACATTCCTGATCCGCTCAAAACCAAACAAATCATCAATGGATTAAAAGCGGCTGGCGTATTGATTGGCGCAGCGGGACGGTTTGGCGCTACTCTCAAATTACGTCCGTTGTTAACCCTGACACAATCTGAAGCTGACTTCTTTTTAGAGGCGTTTTCTCAACAGGTTTGACGTTTTATCTGAACCGGTTGTTACCAATACTTATTGGACAGGGGCTTCGATAATCGTTACTTGTTCGGTGGATAAGGCTTTTTTCAGTGGCCCACTGGGTTTTTTGTCGGTGATTAAATGATCGATTTCATTCCACTGTGCATAACGTGCGGTGGCCAGACGATCAAATTTGCTGTGGTCGGCAACCACCATATTGTGGGTACTTTGCCGAATCATCTGCTTATACACATCAGCTGCATCAACTAACGCATCTGATGGACCGGTTGATGCCAAACCACTGGCACCCAAGATCGCCCAATCGGCCGTGTAATTTGCCAGAAACTGACAGGTGACTGAACCATGGGTAGCACCTTCTTCTGCGTGATAAACGCCCGGTGCCATTATCACCTTAATTGTCGGGTTAAATGACAACACCGTGGCGACCCCGAAAGAATGTGTAATAACGGTGATATTGTTCATTTCATAGGCAATACGCTTGGCGACTTCAACCGTCGTCACCCCTGAACCGATCATTATTACTTTTGCACCTTTCAGCAGTGGAGCAGTTTTTTTAGCGATAGCAGCACGTTCTGCAAGATTGGCTTTATGCCGTTCATTAAGCACTGGTTCCACTGCCTGACGCAGTAACGCACCACCGTAAGTCCGGCTGATAAGGTTCTGTTCAGCCAGTTCTTCCAAATCGCGTCGAATAGTCTCGGTGGTCACTTTTAAGGCTGAAGCTAATTCGCTGACACGCATCGAAGGATGAATGGTCAGTTCATCAATAATCGATTTGTGGCGGGCAGTTTTTTTGCGTGACATGTTCCGAGCACTCGCAGTTGTTGGCTTGAAAGGTACCATATTCATTAACGATTTAGCACATTCAAACAAATTCCAAAGGCTGGATAAGGGTGTTGACTGTATTCCAGCTACTCTCCTGGTTCTTGCAGAAAATCGCGCAATTTATTCTGGTAAAACCATAGCTTTATTCATTGAACAGGATAATAATCGCGTTGAAGGAAAATTCTTCAATTACAGTGTGTTGCGTGGCATTTTCGTGGTTCGGGAATGTGATGGAAAGTAGAGGGTATGGTTATTTTTTCGATCTGATATTTATTAAGGATGCTGAAAATGATTAAAAAAACGCTGTTAATAATCATGTTTTTCACCTTGGCTGCCTGTGGTGGTAGCGGCGGTTCTGTTTCGGGTGAATATATTGGTCAGGAAAACGCATGGGTCGACAAACTGGTATTTGGCCCTGACGATAAGGTGAGGGCAATTGATGGTGATGAGACCGCTCTGGGCATATTCACTGTTGAAGGCGATAAGGTCATGGTCGCTATCGGGGGAGATCAGAACCCGATGACAATCAGAAAAGATGGCTGTCTCGATGGCGGCTATGTAGGAGTTTATTGTAAGAAATAAGTTAAATTTATTGTCACCATTATTATTTTATTAACCATCAAGCTGGCGGGTACAATACCCGTCAGTTTTTTGTTGGTTGTAATCGCTTCATCTCCTTCAAGTCTTTATATCATTTGAAATGTGACCAACATTTAACCGATCTCTTGGTCTCAAACACGTGTATTTACATAAGGCATCACCATGAAAATCTATAGCACCCTGATCCTGTCACTGGTTTTTCTGGCCGGTTGCAGTAAGCAGGACTCGATATCGGAAGCAGTATTAGTTTACGAGAACCGAAATGCTCTGCAATGCGAAACTACGGGTATCACACCTGCTCAAAGTGTTGCCAAACTCAATGCGGCAGGGATTGAAGTCAGCAAAACGCATTGTGGTCATAAAACCGGCGTGATGTATCCAGCGGCATGCGGTATGGGCACTGGCAGCATATTAATCCATGAAATAACACAGGCAGATCTTGCTGCTGCGCAGCAAGCGGGCTTTGGGATCGTTGCAGAACTGCTCAATAGTGAGCAAGGCACTGGTTATGAAATTGTTGAATGTGAAGTGATTGAATAAACCGATGATGAGCATATTTCAGATGATGCGAAGCAGTTTTGTAACCATTATGTTGGGGTTAATGCTGATTGCCTGTAGTGGGGAATCAGATTCAAATTCAGCTGTTCCTGATACCAGTACCGCGGAGGTGATTGAGCAGCCAGCACCGATGCCGAAAATTTATATTGATCAGATCATTGTTCCGACTTCAGCGGAACATCGCAGGGAGTTGTACAGAGATTTATTGGATGTTTGTAGAGAAGAGCGCATTCCGACCAAAGCCTTGTTGGAAAGTGAAGCACTGAAGATAGGTACAATTCGTCTGCAGCGATGGTTGGATCAGGATAGAACAGCGTACCGGCTGGAATTCTGGGACTATAAGATCGCTGGGCCGCAAAAAAAACCTCGCTGTCATTTCCAGCTGGTCAGCAGCGGTCGTCATGTATTGATTGATCAACAAGGGCTGCGTGGTATCAATTTAAATGACAATCAGCCATTTAATGTCGCCCCGTTGGCCAGTACCGATGCGACTTTGCTGTTACGCTCTCCGGCCAGAGCAGAGACAACATCTGCAGGTAGGCTGCAAACTGTCGCTGGACAGCCATGTGTAGAGAGAGCTATTGCAGGTAACAAAGGTGCTATTGCCTGTACTTGGGTAGGTGGAGTTGAATGGGGCTTTGAGCCACGGGGCTCCAAGGTCACTTCAGTTCTGGAGGCGCACCACTATGAACTGTTCAGAAGTATTACACTGCAGCAAGAACCTGGTGGAGATGTGCAGGATAAGGTCACAACGGTTGCGTTTCGAATTAACAGGGCTTTTGACGAATCAGCTATGCAACCTGCACCGGCAACGGCGTGGCCGGCCCAACGTCCGTTACCTTGATTGGATGCGTTGCTAATTGACAAGTCAGGCTTGAAAATGACCTTTTTGCTATAACTTAACCGTTATTTAATGTGACAGTGTCAGCCTGCAGTGAGTTAGACAAAATGTTTTTTTTGAAACTAACAATGTTGTCCGCAGTTTAAATAGCGTTATTTTTAAACCTTGTCGAATAATGACACTCTAATACGACTAAGCTTTTACACAACGCCGTGAAGGAAACGCAAGTGATGGAAAATCACATCATTGATGTGCGCAATCTCAGTAAAAAGTATCCCTCTGGATTTCAAGCGTTAAATCAGATCAATCTACAAATTAAACGGGGCGAGATCTTCGCTCTGTTAGGCCCCAATGGCGCTGGCAAGACCACGTTAATTAGCATTATTTGTGGTCTGGTGAATGTGGGCGAAGGTCAGGTGTTGGTCGGTGGCTATGATGTCGTCAAAGACTATCGGCAGGCCCGCAAACAAATTGGTTTGGTGCCACAAGAATTAGCCATTGATGTGTTTGCCTTTGTCTGGAATACCATGGTGTTCAGTCGCGGTGTGTTTGGTAAGCCGCGTGATGATGCGTATCTGGAAGAAATTCTTAAAGCATTATCGTTATGGGATAAACGCCACGCCAAAATCCAATTCCTTTCCGGTGGCATGAAACGCCGGGTGTTGATTGCTAAGGCTTTGGCTCATGAGCCGGAAATATTATTTCTGGATGAACCGACCGCCGGTGTCGACGTGGAGTTACGTCGTGATATGTGGCGTCTGGTGGAAAAGTTACGTCAACGAGGCACCACCATTATTCTCACCACGCATTACATTGAAGAAGCCGAAGAGATCGCCGATAGGATTGGCATTATTAATCATGGTGAGATTCTGTTGGTGGAAAACAAGCGTGAATTAATGAAAAAACTGGGGCGTAAACAACTTATCCTGCAGTTACAGCATCCGATTACAGAGCTACCCAGCGAACTCAATGGCTTTGTGTTGCAAATTGGCGAAGACGGCAAAACGTTGACCTATGATTACGATAACAATCAACCATCCAATCATGTGACTGAAGTGCTGGCGGCGATTCATCGTTCTGGTATTGAGCTGAGCGATGTGCAAACCAAACAAAGCACCCTGGAACAAATATTTGTCAGTCTGGTGGAGGAGTCAAAATGAACTGGTATGCGATTAAAGCCATTTATTTATCCGAACTCCATCGTAGCTGGCGCACGCCGCTGCAAAGTATTGCTTCGCCGGTGTTGTCTACCTCGCTGTATTTCATCGTATTCGGGTCGGCCATCGGTTCGGCGATGACTGAAATCGGTGGTGTCAGTTATGGAGCCTTTATTATTCCGGGCTTGATCATGTTGATGGTGTTGACTGAAACCACCTCCAACGCCTCATTCGGCATTTATATGCCCAAGTGGTCCGGTGCAATATACGAAGTTTTGTCGGCACCGGTTTCGGCATTTGAGATTGTGGTTGGTTATGTGGGAGCAGCTGCTACTAAGTCGATTATTCTGGCGATGTTGATTTTGCTCACCGCCAAATTATTTGTGGATTACTCGATTCTGCATCCGCTGTGGATGATGCTGTTTCTGGTGCTGACCTGTATTACTTTCAGCATGCTGGGTTTTATCCTTGGCGTTGTGGCCGATGGTTTTGAAAAGTTACAGGTTATTCCATTGATGGTAGTCACACCTTTAGCCTTTCTGGGGGGCACATTTTATTCGATCAGCATGTTGCCGGAGTTCTGGCAGAAAGTAACCTTGTTCAACCCGGTGGTGTATCTGGTTAGTGGTTTTCGCTGGAGTTTTTATGGCACCGCGGATGTTAGCCTGACATTAAGTCTGGTGATGGTTTCCGCTTTCCTGATCGTGTTTATGCTGTTTATCTGGTGGATTTTTAAAACGGGCTATAAAGTAAAAGTGTGATGCACGCTTTAACAGCATTGTTTTTAAGCCAAGCAGGACAAGTCAAAATCTATTATTGCCATAATTGATCCAAATGCTTGAAATGCCATTTTGATGGATCTTCAGGTCCCTCAATGGTTTCTTTGCAACTTGGCAGTGCGAGATCTATAACCTGTATTTGAATAGGGGCTTTTGAACGCAATGAAAAAAACACTTTCACTTTAGGTTTTACCAGAGATGTCACTCCAGGCTCGATAACTACCGCAAGGCGTTGTGATGTCAACCGCACTAATGAACCAACTGGATATATGCCGACCATTTTTACAAAAGTATTGAAGATTTGTTTGTCAAAATGACCTTCCCAGTTGGCCATTTCTCGAATCGTACCGGCAGGATCCCAAGCCAGTTTATAAGCACGTTCTGAAGTCACAGCATCATAGACATCACAAATGGCTGCCATTCGCGATAAAAGTGATATTTCTTCACCCTGTAAACGACTTGGGTAACCTAAACCGTTGATTTTTTCGTGATGATGCAAAGCGATATCCACCACCTCGGGCTCGGCACCTGAATCCTGAAGTAATTTGGCACCGGCAGCCGGGTGTTTTTTCATGATGTCGTATTCTGCATCAGAGAGTTTTCCGGGTTTGTTTAGCACATCCAGAGGCATAAGCGCTTTACCAAGATCGTGCATTAATCCACCAATCCCTGCGATTTTTATCTGCTGTTCATTAAGATTAAGCTGGCGTGCCAGTGATATCATCAATGCACACACGGCGACTGAATGCATATAAGTGTAGTCATCATGAGTTTTCAGCCGAGCCACACTGAGAATTGCTGCCGAATTTCGCTGCACCATTAAATCAATTTCATTAACTAACGGTAATGTTGTATGAGGGTCGATGGCTTTACCCAGTCGGGCATCTTTGTACATCGCCATAACGAAGGGTTTGGCATCATTGAACACTTTTCGTGCACGAACGATATCTTCTTCCATTGAGCTTGGAACGACGGATTTTATATCTTCGGCAGTTTGCTCAATCTTCTCTGGAGAGGGTGATGATTCTTCAGTCGTTGATCGTGTTGAAGAATTAGTGGAAGTGTTATTTTGTAGGGGCTCGCCTTTGTCCTCATCGATCCAGACTTCCTCAATGCCGGCCTCAAGAATTTTTTTAATATCATCTGGATCTGTTAACAAAAAGCTGCTGCGTAAAAACGGGTGTTTCATCCATGAACCGCCAAGCTTCTGTATAAACATTCCAGGTCTTAGCTCACTTGAGGAAATGCACTTGACCAATGTTGTTGTCCCTTAAACGGCAAAACAATCAAAAAACTTTTCATCACTTTAATCTGGCGAGTGTGAAATTTATGTGTTTTTAATTTAAAAAATAGAGGAGTATCCTCAAACGCATAGCAGCAAAAAGCCCTATTAAGGTATGGCTTGAAAATACATAGTGAATAAAAACAATGGGTGAACAGATGCAAGATGATAATCAGCAGGCAGAACCTGAACTGGAAGCGCTTTTAAACCAGGCTATTGCGGAGGGATTTGTAGAGGTTCCGATCCTGCCTGAAGTCGCCAATAAAGCATTTATGCTGGCCAATGATAAAGAGTCTGATGCAAGTCAAATGGCGCGGTTGATTGAAAGTGATCCATCGCTTGCTGGGCATGTGATGCGTATCGCCAACTCGGCAGCTTATACTCCGATGTCAAATCTGACATCACTGCAACAGGCGATTGCCCGGCTGGGTATGGTAACGGTCAGTGAAATTGCTATTAGCGCCGTACTCAATGCGAAATTATTCAATACCCCGGGTTATGAAGGCTATGCAGAGGCAATCTGGCAGCAGGCACTGGCGACATCATTGTGGGCTAAGGAGATTGCCAGCCATTGCAACGTAAATGTCGAAGTCGCTTTTCTGGCGGGATTGATTCATTCAATCGGCCGCCCTGCAGTACTTCAAACGCTGATTGATGTTGCTGAGCAACAAAGTTTACCTTTGGATGATGCCATTGTTCATCAGCTGGAAGAGAAATACTGGCTGATCGT
This sequence comes from Methylophaga sp., assembly GCF_030651745.1. The sequence goes on along the minus strand of NZ_JAUSCC010000115.1, from coordinate 22,948 downwards.
TTCGCAGATGATCGTTATTCGCTGGCGCATGCCGGCTCTGGTCATTGAAACCATTCAACATCTCGAAACGCCTTCGACTGACAAACAGGCAAGTCAATTGGCCGCAGTAGTAAACATGGCCAGGTATGCTGCTGATGCCATGCTCAATGATGAGTTGGCAGATAATTTTCCGCAGTCATCCATCGCTATTGTTGAGTTCGAATTAGCAGATACCCAGAAACTATTAACCAAGAAAGATCAGATCAACGAGCGACTCAAACAGCTGGCGGCTTAATAATTGTTATTCAGATATTCGTTTTTCAGTTTCACATAGTTCTGGCAGGCATACTGGAAATAATTCAGTTCGGTTTCAGTCAGTGGCCGAACTTGTTTTACCGGTGAACCGAGATACAGATAACCGGATTCAAGCCGTTTCCCCGGTGGCACCAATGAACCAGCCCCAATCACAACCTTGTCTTCAATAACCACCCCATCAAGAATGGTGGAGGACATGCCAACTAAAACCTGATTACCAATTGTGCAGCCGTGCAGCATTACCATATGACCCACAGTGACATCATTACCGATGGTTAACGGATGACCTTCCGGGTTAAATTTGCTGGCGTGGGTAATATGCAAACAGGAGTTATCCTGAATACTGGTGCGAGCGCCAATGCGGATTTGATGCATATCACCACGAATCGACACCAACGGCCACACCGAGCTGTCATCACCGATTTCAACATCGCCAATAATCACGGCACTGTCATCAAGCCAAACCCGTTCACCGAATTTAGGCTGTTTTCCCCGAAAATTTCGAATCACTTTGTTTATCCCACTGATTAGCGTTATGAAAATTCTATTTCAAATAGTGTCTGCGAGTAACAAAATTCAATTTTAAACATCATCAGGAGATTGATATGGCAAACAATCTTGCATTACATCGCGGTATGGTGGTGTCTACTGAAGATCCGTTACAACAAGGACGAATTCGAGTACAGACAATTACTACAGGTGAAGAGTTATGGGCCAAGGTTAATAATATTCCGCTGGGGGCTTTTAAAGTCAAAGCCGTTTTTTCCGTAGGTGACTCTGTGATGTATTTAGCCCATGACTCAAATAGTGACGCTCTGGTGCTATATATGGAAAAGTCAGTCTGTATTGCCGAGCAGCAAAATGCTCCATTACAACTAGCATTCAATACAGAAAATGTGATCACGCTTTCAGTTGATGAAAATGCGTTAACTTTAGCCACAAGTTATGGCCAGCAAGTGACTTTAAGTGCGGATGGCGAGATCAGGATTTCAGCCAGCAGAATATCGATGAATGCCGATCAGCTAAGTTTGGCAGCTAGTAATCTCAGAGTGGATACGCAATTGGTTAACTTTTCGGGTGTTTTGAAATGTGACGCTTTGATTGCCAACAGTGTTATTGCTGCCCAATACAGCCCTGGCGAAGGCAATATCATGTAAGTTAAATTAGCTAAACAGTTCAACCCCACATAACAGCAATAAGGCCACATTGGCCAGCAGACCAATCATAAAAAACCAGGTTCGTGGGCTGGGGTTCTGTTCGGTGGCAATGACATAATACAAAGCCATATGCCCGATTCGGGCGATGGCAAAAATCCACACAATGATGCCGGTCCATAACGCATTGGTACCAATTAAAATTGCCATAAACGTGGTGCCAAACATTAATGGCAGATTTTCCAGGGAGTTCATAAAAGTGCGATGGGCTCTAAACACAAAAGAGTCATGGCTCAGATTTTCAGCAATCTTGCCGGGGATCGCCCCAGCCTGTGAGGCTTTGGTTTTGCTGGCAACAAACCATTGCACCAGCAGCGTCAACAAGATGATAAACAAGCCGGAAAAAGTCAGCTGATAAATATTTGCGAGTGTCATTTTTGAGTCTCTTCAATGGTAAGCCGAATAAGCGTTTTAAGTAATCAGCCCTAGCTTAGCATTGATTGTTCGTTCCAGGCTTAGGGCTAAACAGCATGATCAATAAAAAAAACTCACTCAGACAACATATGAATGTCAGCCCCTTCTAGACGCGCCCTGTTGAATAAGGCTTGGGCTTCCACAGTATCTAACCGGACGCCAAAGGCGGCATATGGAAAATCCATTAATGGAGCACGATTTTCGTTAAAAAAAGGCCATTGTTTATTTTTACGATAAAAGGTTTCGACAAAGCTGGTTAGGGCGATGACCCCTTGTTGGCCATTATTAAGATTTACAATCCACGGGCCTCCAGAATCACCGCGTGTTGGCATGGGTAAATCGAATTGATAGCGCTCATTTTGTACCCGGCTCACCGCTAACAGTGCTGAGCTTGAACTTACCATCGCGTGTTTGGCTAAAAACTGTGCACGAAATTGCAGGTGTAACAGGGGATCAAGCTGTTCGTAAAATTCAGGTACAAACTGATAAAAGTCTTCTTCAGCTGACAGTAACGGTTTGACTGCACAACGTGGGTTATCAATCTTGCGATCGTCAATACCGCGTCCATAGCCACATACTAATGCCTGTGATGCATTAAGTGAACTGAGCACCGGGATCGCTTCAATGCCTTCTGGTGCATCGCCATCAAATATTAAAACGGCCAGATCGGCAGCGAGGTTGTTTTCAACTTCGTTAAATCGATTGTAAAGTGCTGCACGGATGGCGGGTACGGGGCGACCTAAAAAGATTTTGACCACGGGAGTTCGGGTGATGGGGTGTATTTTTGAATCACGTAAACAATGGGAAACGGTTAAAACGGTAAGCGGATGAGTGCCCACCACCACCGAGCTGCATTCATCCTGCTCAGTCACCTGAGTATTGGTGCCGCCATACCATTTGAGTTGCTCGATATGAATTTGGCCGGTGGAAACCTGCTCAATAGGCATTGGTTCGCCGTGGATAACGGCATGAACCGGCATCATGATAGTGCAGCCAAACAGTACTGACAGTAAACGCCACATTCAAACCACCTCCCTGAGACCAGAAAGTTGGAGTTTAAACAGTTAAAAACTAGGCATTTTTGTATGCAAAAAGTTCAAGTAATTGTATGAGTTTAATACGATGCAGTAGGGCGTGTAAGTTTTAATAAAGCAGTAGATTGGCTATGCCGATAAAATCACCCCATTACAACTGGATTTTGTTGAGAATGGGGTGTGTTGCCTGACTCTGACGTCGTAAGAAGTTGTCAGGAGCAATGATGAAGTGGTTTATCAATTAAGGTGAGCAATCACCAATGCGTTCGCCTTGATAGTCAGTCTTCATTGTCATTGGGCCGAGCGGGGTATTCATATCGCTGCTCATTTTGCCCTTTAGACTATTTCCATGGAAGGTGGCATAGCCTTTAAACAAAGTGGTGATGCCTTCCATATTGCAAGAGGCGGCATAATCAACCCGGTCGCGTTTGATATCGGCCTGTGTCACATTACAGCTTTTAGGAATATTCAGTACATCTATCCCTTGATCCAGTTTGGCCTGTGTCAGGCACTCCTGATTACTATTTTTCTGTGGGGGCATATTCATTGGCCCTTCAATAGAGGTGTTGCTGGTGTATGCCCACAGCCCAGGTTGCAGATTCGGCGTTTCTGCCAAAGCCTGGGTGCTAAATAACACGACACTTGCAAAAAGCATGGAAGAACGAAGAACATTTAGCATGGTTGAGATTTCCTTAATGTGGTGCAGAGACTGGCTTATGCTGTCAGTGTGATGAAACTTGTCGTCGAGTTCAATAGACAATGGCTTGTTGTGAAAGGTTTTAAAGCTGCAATTAAACGCTGGAAAGAGAGAAAAGTCATTTGAATCAGTTAAGCCTTAACGAAATTATCTGGCAGGTGGTGGCATTAATTCCTGCAGGAAAAGTTACGACCTATGGGCAGATCGCCAAACTTTGTGGTTATCCAAATCATGCGCGCTATGTGGGCGCCACTTTAAAACAGCTTCCAGATGATTCTGAATTGCCCTGGTATCGGGTGGTTAATGCCAAAGGTGAGATTGCTTTTCCAGTGGGTAGTGCTGCCTTTCTAAGACAGAAGTCTTTACTGGAAAAAGAAGCCGTTCAGTTTGAGGGCAATAAAATCAATCTGTCAAAGTACCGTTGGTGATAACACTATTTAATTTATAACTACTGCTTGTTTTGCCATTGTTTAATGGATTGTTCGGCCTGGTTGATTTCAGCCTCAGTCATTTTTTTGATTAAGGCTGTTTTGATATGTTGAAGATCTTCCACACCATTTTGTTCTGCTAAAGACCACCACATATACGCCATTTGATAATCCTGCATTACCGCAAGACCCTGATAATACATATTGCCCAGGTTGCTTTGCGCTTCAGCGTAACCTTGGTTGGCAGCGAGTTGCATCCATTTAATCGATTCAGAGTGATTCTGCTCAACCCCTTGGCCAAGTTTGTACATGATGGCGAGATTAAATTGGGCTGGCGCATAATGATTATCGGCCGCATGACGAAACCATTTGGCTGCTTGCTGATAATCCTGTTCGACACTTTGACCATTGAGATAAAGAAATCCCAGCGTATTTTGCGCGATTGCATTGCCTTTACTGGCGGCGCTTTTGCATTTTTCTAAATATGCTTCTTGAGTCAGTGGTTCGGGTTTGTTCACAGTGCTTTTCCGAATGAGTTCAAAACGGAAGCTATAATAACAGCTCGCAGTTCCGACGGAACAAATCTCAACGACGAACGCTGACTGCCTGCCAGAAGTGGCGAGACCAGTAGGTGTTATCCATATTGGAAATCATCACCCCGTTTGTGGTCGAGGCATGGAGGAATTTATTGTTTTCTATATAAATGCCGACATGACGTCCTTTACGAAAGAACACCAGATCGCCAGATTGTAGCTGTTTCCGGTTAATACGTTCACCAATGCGCATTTGCTGCTCAGTGGTTCGTGGCAGATCCACGCTAAACAACTCCCGGAAAGTGACTTGCACAAAAGCCGAACAATCGATTCCTGAGCGGTTCACTCCACCAATGCGATAAGGTGTGCCTCGCCATGCTTCATGTTGTTGATAAAGCAATAGCATGGCCTGGATTTCATCATAATAAAAAGCTTCAACTGTCGGAGTGGGGAGTTGGGCACGGTCTGGTGCTGAAGTTTGAACAGGCGGGGTGGTACTACAGCCGGTCAGTATGGCCAGTAATGACAACAATAATAAACGCCATTGTGGCGTAATAAAAAATAAGCGATATGTTTCAGTCATTGGATCTATGGTTTTGTTTTCTCAGTTATTCAAACAGATTAAAAACTATAAAGTTCTGCAATTAAACATTATTTTCTTAAAAAATGGCTTTTATTGGGGAAAATATGAAGCTGTGAACCTTTATTCACTGCATGGCTGCCCCTTCTGCCAGAGAAATATATACATATTTTGGTCTGTATCGTTACTATAGTAATAATATTGCCATAAGCTTTCGATAAGTTATTAATTGCTTACAGATTATTTGCTGTCTAAACACAGCATTTTTAATGAATTAATAACGTAATTAAGGTAGGGAAATGACAGATCAACTTTCTGAGTTAGTATTAATAATCCTTATTGCCGGGGCCGCACTGGCGTTGTTTTCAAAAAATAGCCGCTGGCGATTTTCAAGTAATAATCAATGGGATGGTGAAGTTGTTGCACTGACGATTATTACACTGGTTTCAATGGTCAGTATTCCGCTGATTGATGCGACGCTGCCTTGGATAGAATTCGCCGACTTGCCTTATTACGATGAAATGGCATGGGTAGGTATCGTTAGTGGAGGCTTGGGGATCTGGTTGCTCTACAGGGCCGCCCGTGATTATCGTGCACCCGGCAAGCAACAAAAAGTATTCGTTCCCAAAGGTATTTATTGCTACATACGTTACCCTTTTTATACAGCACTGTTAGTTTTAGCTGTAGCGCAATTATTGTTGTCGCAAAATTGGTTGGCCGGTGTAGCAGGGTTATTGACCTTTGCGCTGGTTTATTTTTTAAGAGTTCCTCGCGAAGAGGAAGATGGGCTTGAACAATACGGTGAGCATTATCTTGAGTATATGTCTCGTACAGGTGATATATTGCCGCGCCTTCGTTTAATACATCAGCAGTGAAAACCGTTTTGGAAAACAACCATGCTTAATATTCGACCACTTTCTCGTGAAGCTCTAGCCTCTTTGATGGAGAAGGCTACTGTGATCGAAAAAGACAAAAAAGGTCCGAAAGTGGCAGTGTTGTCAGATGGTCAGTTTTTAAAATATTTTTACCGCAAACGTTTTTTTAACCGCGAACTGCTTGCACCCGCAGCGGTTAAATTTGCACGTAATGCCTATCAATTAGAACAGCTCGACATTCCAACTTTGAAGGTGAAGTCGTTACATCGCATCGTCGGTGAGGCGCATACCGTCGCTATCTACTCTCCGTTACCCGGTCGTACCTTGCGAGATATCGTTAACTCCAACGAAGCCGATGCTAATTTGATGTACCGCTTAGGTGTTTTTCTGGCGAGAGTACAGCGACGCGGTATTTATTTTCGTTCAATACATCCGGGCAACATTATTGTTAACGGAATGGAATTTGGACTTATCGATATTCTGGATATGCGTTTTCATTCCTGGTCTTTAAGCCGTTGGGCGAGACGTCGCAACTGGCGGCATTTTTTCCGCTATCCACAAGAATGGACCAATCACGGTGATTTGATTGAGGCGCTTATCAGAGGCTATCGTCATTCTGCTGATTTGCCACTGCGTGAATTGAGCTGGATTGAGCGTGTTATCGGTAAAGTGATGTCCACCTAGTTTCCGAAAGGATTTACCTGGGGTTCAACTTCTCAGTCAGATTGGGCATTTTTGCGTAAAATGCCCGCACATGACGACAAATAAAGCTTCCAACGAATACGATGTAATCATTATCGGCGCCGGTGCGGCAGGATTGATGTGTGCCATTGCTGCCGGTCAACGAGGCAGACGCGTGCTGGTACTCGATCATGCAAATAAGGTGGGTAAAAAGATCCTGATGTCCGGTGGTGGGCGCTGTAACTTCACCAATATGTACAGCGGTCCGGAAAACTTTATTTGCAGTAATCCGCATTTCGTCAAATCAGCCCTTAGCCGTTACACCCCCTGGCACTTCATTGAACTGGTTGAAAAACATCAGATCGCGTATCACGAAAAAAAGCTGGGCCAATTATTTTGTGATGAATCTTCAAAAGATATCCTGCAAATGTTGCTAGCCGAGTGTGAAGCGGCAGCTGTTACCATCCAGACTGATACTCCGGTTCAAGTGGTCGAAACCGGCAGTCAAAAAATACTGGAAACGGCACAGGGTAAATTGCAATGCGAGTCCCTGGTGATTGCTACCGGTGGCTTGTCGATCCCGAAAATGGGCGCGACAGGGTTTGGTTTTGAGTTGGCCCGAAGACTCAATATTCCAGTATTACCGACACGAGCGGGATTAGTCCCTGTGGTACTGGATGATCACAAACTCAAACCGCTGGCAGAGTTAAGTGGTATTTCGCTGGACACGATCACAGAAACAAACACCTGTTCGTTTCACGAGAATATTCTGTTTACCCATCGCGGTTTAAGTGGCCCGGCAATATTGCAGGCATCCAGTTATTGGCAGCCAGGTGAATCGCTGCAGATTGATATGTTTCCTGGAATTGATTTAACCGCGTATTTAAACGAAATGCGTCGGGAAAAATCCAAAACAGCCCTTAAAACTATTCTCGCTGAAAAACTTACCCGGCGGGTTGCCCAGCTTTGGTGTGAGCAGTGGATTGAAGATAAGCCGGTAGGCCAGCTTTCGGATACCGATATTGAACAGATTATTAAGCATTGCCAACCCTGGACGGTAAAGCCCTCCGGTACCGAAGGATATCGAACCGCCGAAGTGACTCTGGGTGGTATTGATACCGATGCGTTATCTTCGAAAACCATGGAATGCAAGGATCATCCGGGACTGTATTTCATTGGCGAAGTAGTGGATGTCACCGGGCATTTGGGAGGTCACAATTTCCAGTGGGCATGGGCTTCCGGTCAGGCTGCCGGGCAGTTTGTTTAATGGCAGTACGAAACAAGCTATAACGCTAGATCGTGAAATTCTAATGCCACTTGATAATTATGGTTCAGTTAGCAGTTCAGTTTGCTGCTAGACCGTTTTGGCAACCCCACCATGAACGGTTGAAAGTGTCTGTTATTCAGCCATATCAAACTGTCTCACGTATTCCGCTTCCAGTTTAGCGTGGGTAGACCAAAATGGCGGTGGAGTACGACTTTCAAGCTGCGCCAGCAGGATTTCCAGGTGCGTATGCCAACCGCCAGCTACAGAGAGTTTCTGATCTGCTTGAGTCAGACGTGAATGGGTAATCTGTAACTGAACTTTTTCACCTTTCTCAGCTAATTGAAAGCAGACTTCTGAAAGTTCATTTTCACCCATCGGCCAGGTGTAGCTCAGTAAAAATGGTGGGTCACAGGCTGTAATAGTGCCTTTTATCACATGCTCTTCCCCATAATCGGCATATTTTTCGGGTGGCAGATCTTCGTGAGGAGTCAACGAATTATTATGAAATATCAATGTGACATTGCCATCGATCTCCAATTCCATGGGACCGGCAGCCAGCCACTGTTTGCGTAAATCTGCTTCAGTCAAATAACGCCAGACGCGCTCAATGGGCCCGGGTAATGTGCGTTCAATATGTAAGGTATCAGGGGCAATTAATTTACCATAACCGTTGGGCATGATATTTACTCCTCAATAAGGTTATTCATTCGTATCTGGCGTATTAAGCAATTGCTCCAGCGTATCGAGCTGCTGATTCCAAAAGCGCTGGTAATGTTGTATCCATTCAAGCCCACCATGCATCGGCGCTGCATTCAGTTCGCAGATATGACTCCTGCCTTGAACTTTGCGATTAATCAATCCTGCCAGTTCCAATACCCGAATATGTTTGGAAGCCGCTGCCAGAGACATATCAAAAGGCTCAGCCAGCTCTCCAACGGATAAACTTTGCTTAGTCAATGCCTGCAACATCGAGCGCCGTGTAGGGTCAGCCAGAGCATGAAATAGATCATCTAATTTTGTCGCGCTATATTCAACCATAAGGTTTAATATCCTCTTATCAATAATGATTGTCAACCATTTGGTTTAATAATAATGTAAGTCACTGTTATGGATGAAAATTTAAATGGTTTATTCAACAAATAAAACTTGCGGCTGAAATGGAAATGTGAAATATTTCACAAAAAAGTTTTATGGATGTGCTTGATGCCTATTGAACTTTTCCTGTCAGTAGTCATTTGAGCCAATCATGGCTCTCATGCTGCAGTATGCCTTCAACAGCCAGCTTTCAATGCACGGCTTTTCCTTAATGCCCCATATTCCAGTTTATTGTCTGCCTGAACAATGCATGTCGTATTTTTTTCAATCCTTTGAAAAGGAGTTCTAACGATGAACCCGAGAAAACTTTGCTTGATTCTGATGCTGTCAGGTATTGCGTTCCTGCTTTTATCAGTAGTGTGGTTTTTTGCTGCTTATGCATCCGCATTGGATACGATGAGCCGCTATGGGAATAAGGATGTCACCATGCAAATGATGGCGTGCATATATTCCACTCCACCAATTTGTCAGGGAGCGTCATTTTTAAGTGAGGGGCCATCTTATAGTCCGATGGTTTTCTGGTTAGGGATCCTTTTGTTAGTGGCTGGTGTGATTGTGTTTTTTGCCCAGAACAAACAGATAAAACAGATGCAGTCTTTGGATGGTGAGACGGGTGAAACCATTACCGATAACAGACTTTTGGGCTTCATCGCTAACGAAAAATATACTCACTACACATACATACTTTTTCTTATAGGTGCTGGCGGGGGATTGTTATTTCCCCCTCTGGCTATAGCGGCGTTGCTGGGATTTATGCTGGCGATACTGGGCTATTTTCTCTATCCACAACAGCTGAATGATCTGGATAAAAATCACCTTGCCATGCTCAGTGTGGTGTATCTCGTCTTAACCTTGATTATTTTTCTGAGCATTGGCAGTGCGTTGTTTATCCTGGTTGCACTGTTGCAACTCGTTTTGTATTACATAGGCTTTAACAGCTATCGACATGGTCGAGTTATCAATGCCAATAACATTAAAGAGGAAGCCATACTGGCATTTAAACCGATCATGGATCGCTTTTCTCATGGTGAAAAGAACTGATTTGCTAATCATCAACTGTTCATTATCGGAGGTAGATTTATGGAAATCTTAAAAAACTTATTTCAATCAATTAAGCCAGCAACTTCATCAACTGTGCTCCCATTTCTGTTGGCGATAACACTTACGGCCTGTGGATCTGATTTTCAGGAAGGGACCTATGTTGACTCCCGATTTGGCACCGGATATGAGTTTAATGATGATGGCGAGGGGAAATTGATTGGTGGCGTACCGGGCTCGTATAGCTTTACTTATAAGGTAAGCAGCGATGAAGTAGTTACTTCCGGAGATATCAACCTCACATTCAAACGTATTGATGACAAAACATTACAACGTCCGGATGGAACGCTACTTACATTAACCGAATAAGTAAACTTATTGGCAATAATGTAGTGATATCTGACTGATAGCTTAAATATCATTAACCTGATTGTTGTTGATGAATTTCTGAAGCTTAACGGAAGAGTTAACTTTTCTTCTAATTCGGCGCCAGCCAAGAATTGTCCCGCTAATACAAATGATCAGCCCGCCAATACTGAAGAGGATGATTAGACTTTCACGTAATAGTGGGCGATCCAGTAAAGGTTGCCAGTCCCAGCTATGCAATAGATTAAATAACCAGCGTGCTATGCGGCGGTTTTGATCGATGCTTTCAATGACCACCCCATTATTTGGATCAATGTGAATCCACGTTTTAGCATGATCATCAAACTTGGCGCGTAAAATTGGTAACGGTCTTTCTCTTGCGCCGTACATGCTTTGTTGTTCTCGGGCAAAATAGTAAAAATCATAATCCTTCACCCATTCAAGCTGAAATTTTTGCGTGTCAGACATACTCTGAACTGCGTGTTTTAATGCCATAAATGGAACAATCTGTAGTACAAGCGCAGTTGATGATAGGGCTTGTACTCGACTTTGCCCGTGTTCATCGTAAGCCGTTACCCAATCTTTACCAGCAACTTTATTCCAGACCAGCTCACGAGGCTGAATACCTGCCTGCTGGAAATTTTGGATAAGCTCTGCCGTAGTAGTATTTGTATTGAAGTTATTGAGTGCTTCTCCCTTAAAGCTCTGAATATCAATCTCCGATTTATTGGCCAACAAGTTCCAGGGATTCATAGACATTAAACCACTGAAAATCCATGCAATTAACAGAAACCCAAACAACATGCCACCAAGATGATGCCAGCGCATATTGCCGTGGGAATAGGGTGAATGCGAACCACTGCGATAGGTTCTGTTAAAGCGCCAGCGTTTGATGCCAATAAACTGACCTAGAACAGCCATCGCTGTAGCCCCCAGCGAAAGATAAATTATCAGCTTGCTCCACCAGCTTAGATTGCGAAATGGATAAAGCCAGTGCAACCAGGCACCAAGCCAACCCCATGAACGCTCCTGAAAGGTTGCATCACGGATGACTCTGCCGGAATGCGAAGAAATATACAGAATGCGACCGGCATCATCACTCAGTCGAATTTTATGTAAAGGTCGTTCAGGATCAAGATCGCGAGATAAAGTCCAGCTATCGTGCTCTATTCGCCCGATATATTCGGGTTTAGCAGCAGGATAAAAGGCTTGGGCAGATGCCAAAGCCTGATCCTGATTTGTGGTGTCAATTTTTTGTCCAGTGATGGCATCAATGGCAATCACGGCCTGCTCAGGAAAGCGTAATAAATAATGAGGTTTGCCAGCAATTGAACTGAGTTTAACTTCGGTCGGTGGCTTTGCTTGGCCGCTCGTTATAATTGCCTGATTAACATCAATATAATCTGCCTCGACTGCTAAAACAGGCAAGCTTTGTAAATGTTCTGCGTGAGTCAGTTTGGGGTAGCCAACAAATAGCATGACCATGCCCGATATAAACCATAAGCTCATAAACAGGCATAGACCAATCCCAAGCCAACGATGCCACAGAAACAACTGTCTCATCAGTATTTCAGATCCAATGATAATTCGACGCTGCGTGGTTCGCCGACGTAATACTGCACATTGGATTGGTGAATGAACGTGGCGTAGAGCTTATCGGAAAGGTTACGTCCACGCAGGGTGACACCGAGATTTTCATTTACGTTGTAACGAACAAAAGCGTCGTACAGGATATAGGAGGGGATGCTGCGAGTATTCGCGTAGTTTTGATACACCGAAGAAACATAACGAGCGCCGATACCCGTTTCCCATGCATTATCAGGTTCATAGATAAACCATAAATTTGCCAGGCGATCCGGAATGTTATGGGGCCGTTTGCCATCATAATTGCCGGAGGCATCGGAGAACTTATCCAGTTTTGCTCTGACAAACGCCACGTTTGCCTCAGTTCTTAACTCAGGCGTGATTTGAAATGAGGTGGCCAGCTCGAGCCCTAACGAGGATTGTTGTCCTGCTTGTACCGTTTGATTTGCAACAGTGGGCGAAGCAACGGATATATCTTTACGAACGATATGATAGGCCGCGATGGTGGCGCTGCCGCGTCCACCCAGATAATTAAATTTGCTGCCCACTTCGATTTGACGACCTTTGCTGATATCAAAATCCTGTACTTGCGATTCTGCTGCGCTGGTCAGTGTGCCGCCTGGTGGTTCGGCTGAAGTACTGTATTGCGTATATACACTTACATCGTCTGTGACATCAAATACCAAACCCAAGCGGCCGGTGACAGTATCCCAGTTGCGAGTAATATCACTTGCTCCTGGGGATGGTGTTAGACGAAAGTTGATATGGTCAAAGCGTAAAGCAGAAACCAGCGCCAGACGATCGCTTAATTCCTGTCTATTTTCGGAAAATACCGCGAAGGTTTTGACTTTATTGCTACGACCCCTTTGCAAGGCCCCCATGCCGGGGATATCGTAAAAATTTCCGGGAACGAAGTTATCAGGATCCACAGTGTCAAACACGTCTCTGACCGAGGTCGGATAAATTGTTTGCTGATTGATGCTGTAGTCGGCACCAAATGCCCAGTCACTTTTACGATCAAACAATTCACTCTGATGAGTTAATTCAATACGATTGCCGTTCATTTCCTGATTATGGCGTTGCTGATAGCCGGCAGAACGTTCAATTGCTGAGTTTGTGTTATCGGTGTAGGCGTATTTTTCCAGATTACGGTAATCACGTTGACCATCATAATGATAGAAGGTGTTACGTAATGCCGTTTTATCATTGAACTGATAGTCGGTGACGGAGCGTAACCAGGCTACACGCTGCTCGTAACGACCATCATCTACGTTGTAGTTTCTGAAGCGGGTGCTTTTATTGATTTTCAGCGTGCCAGTTTGAGGATTTAATACTGGTGAACCCCAGTAGGTGCTGTCTTCTTTTTCTTCCAGATATTCCAGTGCCAAGGTATGCGATAGCTTGTCGCTAAGGTCGGTGAGCCATGAAAAAGCCATGTTGTCGGCGCGGTTTTCCTGACGATCAATATAACCATTGGTACTGGTGTGACTGTAATCCAGACGGATCCAGTTGCTGTCATTCAACGCTTTGTTAAAACCAATGGCAGATTCAGTGCTGTCATAACGACCATAACTCAGGCGACCAGTGATTTCTTGATCCGTACGTTCAGCTACTTTGGTGACATAGTTGACGCTACCACCGACAGAGCTGGTGCCATATAAGAAAGAAGAAGGCCCACCGATTAATTCAACGCGATCATATATCCAGGCACCAATGGGACGGTTGGAAGAACTATAAGCCAAACTGATACCGTTATATAACTGGTTTACCTGTGATCCGTTAAAGCCACGATAAGATACATTGCCGCCCCAACCTGGTGGCGCAGTGGCATTAACTCCCGGCAGCACATTGACAGCATCCTGAAAATCACGAGCCCCAATCTGCTCCATCAATTGACGATCAGCAATAGCAACCGATGCTGGGTTTTCACGGGCAGATAAACCCAGGCGTGATCCCACCTCTGTTGGGGTATCAAGATCGATAACAGCGCGATGGTTTTTATCTGCCGTGACAACCAAAGCATCTAAGGATTGGGGGGTATCATTAATTGTTTCGGCGAAAGCCGGTGAACTCATACCTGTAAACAACATAGAGATGTAGACGATTTTTCTGGACATTGGCAAAGCTCCGCAAAATTAAGCGAAGCATGTTACCGAGGAAATTATGGGCAAAAATCGGTGATTTGCGCTAAGAATATGGCAAATGACTCAATTTTCACCAAGAGTAAGGTCTGGTTGTTGAACAGGCTAAACTGAGCATATTTCCTTCGGGCAAATTAATGGCTGGAGGTGTTAATTAATAAACTGGTTTCAAATTTTTGCACCCGCCAGACAAAGAAAATACCGGTGAGCATGACTGCTGCCGCCATCCATAATGACGAGAGATAGTTGCCTGTCAAAGTGGAGAGATATCCTGCGAGGGCCGGTGCAATAAGTTGGGCTATGCCGTAACTTATTGTCAGTTTTGCCATCGCTTTGGCAGGATTGTGGGGAAATTTATGCCCAACGTAGACCAGCATCAGACTGACAATACCGGCAAAGGTGGCGCCAAATAATAATGCCCCAATCACATTCAATAACAGCGATTCGCTGAAAAGTGGGATCAGGATTGAAAGCAATATCATTGAATAAGCTGTGATGATGGCTCGAGTCTCACCAATGCGATCTGCCACTTTGTCCCAGATGATGCAGGATGGAACCGCCGCGATCCCCAACATTACCCAGATTAAGCTGCCTTTGCCGGTTAAACTCGGCATGTCTTCCAATATCGCCACAATAAACGTTGCACTGATCACATAACCCACCCCGGCACAGGCATAAGCGGCGATCATTAATCTCATCCATTTAGTGTTGGGGGCTGTAAAATCTGCTGCTGCAGTGTGTTGCGAGGCAGGGGCAGGCATCAGAAACCAGGCGGGCAAAAAAAACAAAATACCGAATAGCCCCATAATCACCCATTGCTCAGCCCAGTTGTAATAAGGCGTTATCAACACAATAACGATACCGGGGATCGCTATGCCCAAACCCAGTCCGGAAAAATGAATTCCCAAAGCAGATTTAAAGCCATTCTGTTTCAGCCAACCCATGACAAAGCCAGCAGCAAGAATAATCCCTGCTGTGCTGGAAAGACCGCCGATAAACCGCAGGATGCTCCATAAAACAATGTCTGTGGTGACGGCCATTAACAGCGTGCTAAGCACAGCCAGCACAAGATTGATCCGGTAAAACAGAAATTTGGTTTTCAGGCTGGTTAAGAACGAAATCAGCACAACACCACTCAGATACCCAATGTAATTAAAGGTTGCTAACCAACCGCCAGTGAGTTTATCCAGAGAGGTTTCATTGAGCATAACGGGTAAAAACGGTGTGTAAGCAAACCGGGCAATGCCCACCGTCAGGATTAATGCACAAATACCTGCCAATATCACCTGATAGCGTGGAGAGAGTTGAAACCAGTTTGTGCTCATAAACAGAATCTGACCTGAGTGGAAAAGCCGCCCTATGTTTTACCACAAGTTTTCCCAAGCTGCGTTATTGTGAAAAATGTATCTCAGAATATAGTGTGTTTTCTGGCGAAGGATTGCCATTCGCTTAGTTAATCCCCACTTAATCACACTAAGTTAGTCTTTAATGCAACCGTCTACCGGAGTTATCCATGAAGAAAATTATCGTCCCTGTTTTGTTACTTTTTATCGGCCTGGGCAGTTATTGGGCGATAGCCGAACAGCAGGAACCGGAAGTTATTACTTATATCAAAGAACAGGGCGTTACCATCATCGACACTTTTGAAACGTCTGCCGGTTTGACGGGCTATGCTGCCAGTATTCAAGGTCAACCGATGAGCATTTATCTGACGAAAGACAAACAGTATGCGCTGATTGGTAATCTGATAAATGCACAAGGCGATGATTTGGGCGAAGCGGCTCTGTATGAACTGGTCAGTGCTCCCCAGAACGAAAAAGTCTGGCAAATACTGGAGCAGGCAAAATGGATTCAGGATGGTCCACCAAACGCAAAACAGATTATTTACACCTTTACCGATCCATATTGTCCGTATTGCCAACGCTTACGTGAAACGGCAGAGCCTTATATTGCATCTGGTGACGTACAGTTTCGCCATATCGTAGTGGGGATTTTGCAGGAAGACAGCATCCAAAAAGCCGCATCAATTCTGGCAGCTGATTCGCCGGAAGCAGCCTTGCAGCAACATATCCAACATTCCGGGAATGCAGCTACAAACTCAGATGAAACCGCCTCAGCCGAGGGACGATTGCTGGTAGAAGAAAATAATCTGCTGATGGAACAACTCGGCCTGATGGCGACCCCAACCAGTGTCTATAAAGATGAAAACGGTCATGTACGACTGGTGGAAGGCATGCCAATGCGTGACGATATCAGCAAGATGTTTGGAAAATGATGTCAATTAACATCGGCCCCTTTGCCATACCACTTGAGCCTTTGCTGTTATTTGGCAGCGGTTTGTTTGGCATATTGGTGGCATCTTTTCTAGCCAGAAAAAAAGAAGGTTCGGTAACCGATCCGTTGTTGATGATGCTGTTATTCGGGTTGGTGATTGGGCGTATCGTGTTTGTCATCCGCTTTGCTGATCAATATGACTCTTTCTGGCGGATGCTGGATTTTCGGGATCGTGGCGTGGATTGGGTTTCCGGCATGATTGCGATGGTGCTGTTTCTGCTTTGGCAAATCAAGCGTCTGCCGCAACAACGTATTGCTTTGTTTGGCGGAGCCTTATCCATTCTGCTGTTCTTTTCAGTGACCTCGTTCATGCTGAATGCGGGCCGTGAACCAACCTTAATACCGGATGTAAGCCTCGAACGACTTGATGGGGAGCAGGTTTCGTTAAATCAATTTGCGGGAGAGAACGTCACAGTAGTGAATTTATGGGCAAGCTGGTGTCCACCCTGTCAACGTGAAATGCCTGCTTTTGAGAAGTCACAACAACAGTATGCCGATATCCGCTTTGTGATGCTTAATCAGCAGGAGTCAGCAGAAACAATTGAGCAATTTCTGACTGACAACAAACTGACCTTTGATCATGTTCTTCTGGATAAAACGGGCAAAGTTGCTGACATATTCAATGCATACGGTCTGCCCGTTACATTATTTTTTGATCAGCAGGGCATGCTGGTGGAAAGTCATATGGGAGAAGTCTCTGCGGCTTCGTTAAGCGCTACCTTACAAAGGCTTTCAATGTAATCCACACGTCATGTTAACCCTGTGTAATTTACCCTTTGAAAGGAGTTTTTATGGATCTGCAGCTTGATAACAAAACCGCTTTCATCAGCGGCAGTACCGCAGGTATTGGTTACGCCATTGCCAAGGCACTGGCCGAAGAAGGGGCTAATGTGATCGTCAATGGTCGCTCTGAGGCGTCGGTACAACAAGCTATTGAATCATTAACATCCACAGCGAAAGGCGAAGTGACTGGTTTTGCCGGTGATCTATCTCTGGCAGCTGAAGCTGAAAAATTAACTCAGCAGTATCCCAAGGTAGATATCCTGATTAACAATCTGGGTATCTTTGAGCCAGTAGCATTTGAAGATATTCCTGATGAAGACTGGCTGCGCTTTTTTGAGGTAAATGTACTTAGCGGCGTACGTTTGACGCGGGCCTATCTGCCAGCAATGAAACAACAAAACTGGGGAAGGGTGATATTTATCTCCAGTGAAAGCGGGGTGCAGATCCCGCAAGAGATGATTCATTACGGCATGACTAAAGCGGCTCAGATTGCCATCGCCCGTGGTCTGGCAGAGCAGGTTGCTGGCACCGATATTACGGTTAATTCAGTATTACCGGGGCCGACCAGTTCACGAGGTGTTGAAACCTTTGTTACCGATCTGGCAGCCAAAGAAGGACAGAGTATCGAAGCCTTTGAAAAAGACTTTTTTGAACACGTCCGACCGACTTCATTGATTAAGCGTTTTGCCACCACCGAAGAGGTCGCCTCAATGGTGTGCTATCTATCAAGTCCATTAGCTTCGGCCACCACGGGGGCCGCTGTGCGCGTTGACGGTGGAGTAATTAAAAGCGCTTTTTAAGCATTTATCCGATTACTAACATTATCAAAACAAGATCCAGAGATATTTTTGAGTTTTATTTTTAACAAGAGACACCTTATGACAGCTTTGTTTACTGAGTTTTCACTGAAAGATGTGACGTTACGCAACCGCATTGCGGTACCACCGATGTGCCAATACAGCGCTAATGATGGACACACCAAAGATTGGCATCTGGCACATTACACGCAATTAGCCCGTGGCGGCGCGGGTCTGGTGATTGTTGAAGCCACGGCAGTCAGTCCAGAGGGCAGAATAACGCCAGGATGTACTGGAATATGGAACGATGCCCAAGCTGAAGGTATGGCAAAAATTGCTTCAGCCATTAAAAAAGCGGGTGCCTGTCCGGGTATTCAGATTGCTCATGCGGGACGTAAAGCCAGCGCTAATCGTCCATGGGAAGGTGATGATCATTTAGCTGAAAATGATTCACAAGGCTGGCAAACCATAGCGCCTTCTGCTGTGGCATTTGGTGCCAATTTACCCAAAGTCCCCAAAGCAATGACTCTGGACGATATTGAACGGGTTAAGGCGGACTTCGTAGCTGCAGCCAAACGCGCTAAAGCCGCAGGATTTGAATGGTTGGAACTGCATTTTGCTCATGGTTATCTGGCACAGAGTTTTTTCTCAATACATTCCAATCAACGTGATGATCAATATGGTGGAGATTTGGCCGGTCGCAGCCGATTCTTATTGGAAACATTACAGGCGGTGCGTGAAGTCTGGCCAGAAAATCTGCCATTAGTTGCCCGTTTTGGTGTCATTGAATATGATGGCCGTGATGAAGAAACCTTGAGTGAATCGATCCATCTGACCCGCCAATTTAAACAATCAGGTCTGGATTTACTCAGTGTCAGTATTGGGTTTTCTACCCCTGATGCAAATATTCCCTGGGGACCGGCATTATTGGCACCGATTACCGAACGTGTGCGTCGTGAAGCTGAAATCCCAGTCGCTTCAGCCTGGGGTATTGATGAACCTAACACGGTGAACCAGGTTATTACTGATCAACAAATGGATCTTGTTATGGTGGGGCGTGCTCATTTGGCTAATCCTCATTGGCCATACCATGCGGCTAAAACATTAAAGATTGCTGATCCTGCCTGGGTGTTACCCGCACCTTATGCGCATTGGCTGTCGCGTTACCATGCTCCAGATAGCTGAAAATTAAACAGTAGCTGACAGACAATGATCACCAAAATAGGCAATACTCAAATCCAGCCTCACCATAAAGGCAGTTGCCATTGTGGTGAGGTTGAGTTTGTTGTGCATTTACCAAAAGGGATTGAAGATCCCCGGCGTTGTGATTGTTCCATGTGTCGGAGAAAGGGTGCCATCGCAGCTTATGTTCCGCTTTCTGGCCTGAAAATCACCAAAGGAGCCGATAAGCTTACTCTCTATCAGTTCAATACCATGACGGCAAAGCATTATTTTTGTTCAATCTGCGGGATTTATACCCATCACCAGACCCGAGCAAACCCTGATTTATTTGGCTTTAATCTCGCCTGCCTGAAAGGTGTGAATCCTTTCGAGTTGGGGGAGGTCAGAGTCAATGATGGTATCAATCATGTCTCGGATCGAGATAGTTAACGTAAAGCTATATGAAGTATTTTTGCCAAATCAGCTGGCTAAGCGTAATTTGCTGTTTTTCGATTCACTATCCCTCAAAAAATAATCAGGATCTCACTTGCTAAGCTATCGCCATTCATTTCATGCTGGCAATTTTGCCGATGTGCTCAAACATATTGTATTAATTGAGATTTTGCAGCATCTAGGTAAAAAAGAAAAAGCCTTTGACTACATAGACACGCATGCCGGGGCTGGGCTTTATCATCTGGCATCGGCTCATGCCGAGAAACTGCGGGAATATCAAAATGGTATTGCTAAATTAAACCCTGCTGACTGGCCGGAATTGGCTACGTATTTTGCCGTGATTGATGCCGTGAATTCAGGCAAAACGCTGGAGTATTATCCCGGTTCTCCGTTTGTGGCTTTGCATTGTATGCGGCACCAGGATCGGGCCTGGTTGTACGAATTGCATCCGGAAGATGCGGGTCTGTTATTGCAAAATACCCAGAAGGTTAAGCGGGCAAGAGTGATGCGTGAGGATGGGTTAAAAGGCCTGTTATCCTTATTGCCGCCTGTATCACGACGAAGTCTGGTATTGATCGACCCCTCGTATGAAATCAAATCTGATTACGATTTGGTGTTTCAAACCGTTGAAAAAGCCTATGCAAAATTTCCCACTGGTAGTTATGCCATCTGGTATCCGGTGGTGGAGCGCAGTCGAGTCATTCGTCTGGAAAAACAATTTATTAAAAGCGGCATCAAAAATATTCAACGTTTTGAATTGGCTGTCACGGCGGATTCTGAGCAACGGGGTATGACAGCATCAGGCATGATTGTGATCAATCCACCGTGGCAGCTGATGGAGACGATGAATCAGCTATTGCCAAAACTGACCAATACCTTGGCAGTCGATAGCGGTGCTTTTTATAAAGCAGAAGTGCTGGTGGCAGAATAATCCCAGCCCTAGGGGGAAGGATAAAAAACCACAATGAAGTTATTAACAGCATTAATCAAATCATAAAAAATCCCTACGTTTGCTTAGACCTGGACAGGCAGCAGGTCAGTCTTGTCTGCTATGTACTTGCACTGAATTACTGCTACTATCGCCTGAGTTCTTTAATAAGAACGACTAAACCATTACACCGACTTTAATTAATAAGATAACCGAGTGTAATCAAATAATTAGCTGAAGACTTAAAGCAAAGGAGAGAGCGAATGGAACGTTTTTATGCAGCGTGGCAGCCACGTGTATTGAGTATCCTGCGAATCGTGACTGCATTTATGTTTATGCAACACGGTGGACAAAAATTATTTGGGTTTCCGGCACCACAACGTTATGAATTTGATTTGTTTACGCTATCAGGCGTTGCTGGCGTATTGGAAATCGTTGGTGGCTTTTTGATCCTCATCGGCCTCTTTACCCGGCCGGTAGCGTTTATTTTATCGGGACAGATGGCCGTGGCCTATTTTATTGCCCACGCACCACAGGCATTCTGGCCATTGCTGAATAATGGTGAATTAGCCGCGTTATTCAGCTTTATCTTTTTGTATCTGTTTGTTGCTGGCGGTGGTGCCTGGAGTGTAGATAACCTGCGTAACAGTAACCCTTAAAACATTGCAGTAAAGTGAATGTCATTTTCACCCGCATTGGTCAGAAATGGTTGATGCGGGTGACGATAACGGCGATGGAATATCAACCTATCCAATCTGAATGAAATGGCAAATTGTCGTGACGATTCCCACTAACAAAGTGAAGACTTAACGGGTATCCGGGGTTTGTGCCATATGTTGGTATGAATAAAGTTGGCAAGGAGCAGATTAATGAAGCCATATATTTCAATGATTACTCTGGGTGTGAAAGATTTACACCGAGCCGTCAGGTTTTATCAGCAAGGTATGGGGCTTCATACGCAAGGTATTGTTGGTGAGGAATTTGCTCAGGGAACGGTGGCGTTTTTCGATTTACAGCAAGGTTTGAAACTCGCTTTATTCCCGCAACAAAGTCTGGCCGAAGATACCGGATTACCATTATCCGATGGACCAGCAGTGATGAGCCTTGCACACAATGTTCTCAGCGAAACCGATGTGGATGAGGTTATGCAGCAGGCATCAATGGCGGGCGCCAAGATTGTCAAATCCCCACAGAAAACGTTTTGGGGTGGCTATGCTGGCTATTTCCAGGATCCGGATGGGCATCTTTGGGAAATTGTCTGGAACCCGGATTTTTTACCAGAATACGATAAATAAAAAAGGCTACCCGTAGATAGCCTTTTAAATTAAAAACAAATGCAGCGGTTTACATATTCTGGAACAGCGCTAATGCAGCGGCGTACTCTTCGCTATTTTCATCCAGCTCCACCACACTGATACCTGTATCAATACCCAGTTTACGGAAGGACAGAACCTTATCACGGGTATTCGGATCCAGCGCTTTACTGGTATTAAAGTAGCTTTGCAGACTGGCGACTTGCACAACGTCCGTTAAATCCGGGCCGTTCTGGCTGTTACGATTTAAATTGGCATGTTCTGCCGCAACCGTGACGAGGTTTTCCGGGAAGTCCCAACTTTTAAGGATGGCTTCGCCAATTTTGGGATACAGATTTTCAATCAAGGTGTCGAGACGACGAGTATCTTCAAGCAATTCCGGCATATCTGCGGCTTTCATCAGAATTGGCAGCGCACCGATTTCGTGTATCAACCCTGCCAGCATCGCTTCATCGTTGGCAATATTTGGTTGTTTGGAGGCGATGACCTGACTGGCTGCGGCAACTTCGATACTGTGTTGCCATAAATCGCGCATGCGTTTTTCCAGTTTTTTATTGGTAGGACGGAACATTTGTTCCATCACCAGACTGGTGACCAGGTTGCGAACCATCGGAATGCCGAGACGAGAAACGGCAGTCTGTACTGATTCAACTTCAACGCGACCTCGATAGAGTGGGCTGTTGGCCACTTTTATAAGTCGGGCTGATAACGCCGCATCAGTGGTTATGACCTCAGCAAGTTGCGCTGCAGACACATCCGGATTGTTGGCAACCTCACGTACCTTGAGAGCAACCTCAGGCAATGTAGGCAGTACCAGTTTTCCCTTTTGGAGATCATTAATGATCGTCGTGTACAATTGGTCTTGTTGACTCATATTAATCCACTGTAATAAATCAATTTGAAGTGTGAATGATTTTCAGTTATTTTGCTTGGTTTGC
>NZ_JAUSCC010000102.1 GCF_030651745.1 Methylophaga sp. | reverse complement strand
TTGTTGTTGGTGCAGCTATCTACGGTGCTCCTTCTCCAGCTGAATCTGCTAAAGAACTGCGTGCATTGGTTGACGCAGCATAAGGATTAGTAAAATGACAATGCATCGTGATCTAGTTGTAAACAAAATCACTGATATCCTTAAAGCAACTGACAGTTCACTTGAAGCCGAATTTGTTGCTATGTGTGATGATGCCAAGCGCATCTTCATCACTGGCGCAGGTCGTTCAAGACTTGTTGGTAACTTCCTGGGTATGAGGCTGATGCATAGTGGTTATACAGTCTATGTTCAAGGTGAGATCAGTACACCAAGTATCCGCGAAGGCGATTTGTTAATCGTTATTTCGGGTTCAGGTGAGACAACACAGCTGATTTCATTTGCGAATAAAGCTAAATCCGAGAACGCTAAAGTGGTTTTGATTTGTTCAAAATCCAGTTCAACGATTGGTGATCTTGCTGATAAAACAATTCAGATTGGTACTGATGACAGCTTTGCTCCTACAAAGGGCATGCCGATGGGAACCATGTTTGAATTGTCTACATTGATTTTCCTGGAAGCCATTGTTTCTCATTTAATTCATGAGAAAGGTATTCCGGAAGAAGAGATGAGATATAGACACGCTAATATGGAATAACCACTTTCCTTAGCAATAAATAAAAACGGGCAATCTTTGGGTTGCCCGTTTTTTTATGTCTGTCGTTCTCCTGTCTCAAAACGGTATAATGTTCTGCTATTTAAATTAATCCGGTTTTGAGATTTATGTCCGCCAAAACACTTTACGACAAATTGTGGGATCAACATGTAGTTCGCAGTGAACAAGATGGTACTGCGTTGATTTATATTGATCGCCATCTGGTCCATGAAGTCACCTCTCCGCAGGCCTTTGAAGGTTTACGTCTGGCTGGACGTACTCCATATCGTTTGAATTCTATCCTGGCAACACCAGATCACAATGTGCCAACCAGCCATCGTGAACAAGGTATTGCCGATCCTATTTCACGATTACAGGTCGAAACACTGGATCAGAATTGCGCACAATTTGGTATCACTGAATTTGGCCTGAATGATTTACGTCAAGGCATTGTGCATGTTGTCGGTCCTGAACAAGGTGCCACGCTACCTGGAATGACTGTTGTTTGTGGTGATTCACATACTTCGACTCATGGTGCATTTGGCGCTTTGGCATTTGGTATCGGTACATCAGAAGTTGAGCACGTGATGGCAACCCAATGTCTGATCCAACGTAAATCCAAAAATATGCTGGTCAAAGTTGAAGGTCATGTTAATCAAGGCATTACCGCCAAAGATATCGTGTTGGCTATCATTGGAAAAATCGGTACGGCAGGTGGTACAGGCTACGCTATCGAATTTGCCGGTGAAGCTATTCAGGCGTTGTCGATGGAAGGCCGAATGACCGTTTGTAATATGACCATTGAAGCTGGTGCACGGGCTGGCATGATTGCTGTAGATGACACAACCATCAATTATCTGAAAGATCGTCCATTTGCTCCAAAAGGTGAACATTGGTAAATGGCTATCGCTTCATGGCGCGAATTACACAGCGTTGCCGATGCGCATTTTGATAATGTGGTGACGCTTGATGCCAGTCAAATCAAACCGCAGGTTACCTGGGGCACCTCACCAGAAATGGTGGTGCCAGTGGATGCCAATATCCCGGATCCCGACGCAGAAACAGATACTGTAAAGCGTAACGGCATGTTGAAAGCATTGAAATATATGGGTTTGAATGCCAATCAGCCAGTTCAGGATATTCGTTTAGACCGAGTCTTTATAGGCTCTTGCACCAATTCACGAATTGAAGATTTGCGTGAAGCTGCAGCGGCAATTAAAGGTGGCAAAGTTGCGACAACAGTGAAACAAGCAATGGTCGTTCCGGGGTCTGGCCTGGTCAAACAACAGGCTGAGCAGGAAGGGTTGGATAAAATCTTTGTTGAAGCAGGATTTGAATGGCGCGATCCAGGCTGTTCCATGTGCCTGGCAATGAATGCTGATCGTCTGGAAGCCGGTGAGCATTGCGCCTCAACTTCAAATCGTAATTTTGAAGGCAGACAAGGCCAGGGTGGTCGTACCCACTTGGTCAGCCCTGCAATGGCGGCAGCAGCAGCAATTGCAGGCCATTTCGTTGATATCACAGCACATTAATGGCAACAGATTATCAGGCCGCTGAGGCTGAACTCAGTACCTTACGTGATTTTTTGCGTTGGACCACATCCCGCTTTGAAGAAGCCAGATTATTCTTTGGTCACGGCAACAATGATGCTTTTAATGAAGCGACTCAACTGATACTGCATAGCCTGAAACTTCCGGTAACTGAGTTACCGGAACTGTTTCTTGATGGCCGACTTTGCAGTGCTGAAAAACACGCGTTACTGCAATTGGTTAAACGACGAATTGAACAGCGTGTACCCGTCCCCTATCTGACTCATGAAGCCTGGTTTGCTGGTTTACCCTTTTATGTCGATGAACGGGTACTGATCCCCCGCTCTCCTTTTGCAGAATTGATTGATAGCCAATTTGCACCATGGCTGCAAAATGCTGATTCGGTGGAGCGTATTCTGGATATGTGTACCGGCAGCGCCTGCATCGCCATTGCATTGGCGATGACATTTGAACATGCAGAAGTCGATGCGGTAGATATCAGTGAAGAAGCGTTAAACGTCGCGCAGATCAATAAAAACAAACACCTGCTTGGCGATGAACTGAACCTTATCAAATCCGATTTATGGGCAGAATTAGATAGTGATCGGCAGTATGACTTGATCATCAGCAATCCGCCTTATGTAGGCGACCTCGAAATGGCCAGTCTGCCGGCCGAATATCATCATGAGCCGGTACATGCGTTACAGGCTGATGATAATGGGCTGGCATTGGTTGAACAGATAATTATCGGTGCCGCCCAGTTTCTAACACCGCAGGGTTTATTGTTTGTAGAAGTGGGCAATAGCGATCTGGCGGTAGATGAAAGATGGCCGGAAACCCATTTTTTATGGCTAGACTTGGAACAAGGCGGTCACGGGATCTTTATGCTAACTCAGTCACAATGTGCTGAATTTGCTAAAAGTTATTCCTGAGTTTCATGGATCGGCAGCTCAGATTCTGCCTGATAGATTCTGACACAGTTTCGGCCAGCCATTTTTGCCTGATACATAGCACGATCCGCCATCTCAAATAAGCTATTAAGAGTATCTTGCTTGTCATGACGCAGTGTCGCGACCCCCACACTGATGGTGATCGTGATACTTGCAGGTTTAAATCGTGTCAGCCGCTTCTGCATGCGTTGCATTAACTGTGATGCCATCTGGTTGTCACAACCCGGCAATAACAATACAAATTCCTCACCGGACCAGCGAGCAATCATATCTACATCGCGGACATGGCGTTTCAGCCAGTTACCCAATTCTGCCAGCAGATTATCGCCTCGCACAAAGCCATACTGTTCATTAATTGCCCTGAAGTGATCCAAATCGATGACCGCCATCGCCAAATCACGTTTGAATCGATAGGCTTCGCTTAAATATTTACCGGCAAATTCCCGCAAAGCATGCCGGTTAAACAGCTGTGTCAATTCATCGAGCATTGCCAAACTGCATAAGGAGTTTTGCTGGGCTCTTAATTCACGAAAATTCTGGTAGCTGGTAATGTGGTTAAACACCCGTTGGCGTAATTCTTCGCGAACAATAGGTTTAGAGACAAAGTCATTAACGCCAAGATGAAATAACTCGATTTTACGTGACACATTATCAAAACCCGAGGTCGCGATGATCGGCACATTGCCATAGTCTTCTCGCAAACGGCGGATCTTTCTGACCAGTGTAATCCCACTCATGCTGCCTTCCAGCATGATATCGGTAATAACCAGATCGTAATCCCCACCGCTGAATGCCTCCCAAGCCTCTTCTGCAAAGGTATAGGCATCGACATCCAGTCCCATATCGGTCAATAAATCGATAATGATGGTTTGTAATACTCGGGAGTCTTCGATAAACAAAACCCGGCCAGATAATTGGCGGGTTTCTCGCTGAGCGAGGCGCTGTACATAAATACCTAACTCGGACTCATCATGTTTGCTGAAAATATCGGTGGCGCCGGCCAGCAATGCCTGTTTGAGAATTCGTGCATTATCACTTTCCGTCATGATTAGCACTGCAGCATAATCGTAGCCATTGATGGCGCGTAATTGCCCGCAGAATTCGCTGCCAGCAATATCCGGCAAATCATCACTGCAACAGACTAATCGATAGCGTGTTTGCTGAGCATATTCCAGCCCCTGATAGCCGGTTTCGGCGATGTCTGCTTCAAAACCTGCGGCAGACAGTAATGCGCGGGCTGTATTTCTGAATTCTGTAGAAGCGTCTACTACTAATGCATTGAGTTTTTGCACTAAACCAATCCTTTTTACTAATGGGCATTCTGCCTGTTGCTGAACATTAACAGCAAGCTTTCCCTGACAGAATTTGTTGCGTAAAGCTGGTACGAAGATAAAAACCGCATGGGTGATGCAATTCAACCTCACCGTCATAACCAATTTGACGGTTGGTAATGCGGCTATGTGCGGCCTTGGGACGAATTTGCAGATAACGCCCTAATTTAGCGGTAACAGCGCCTTCTGCAATCATAATTTCCATCAATTCTTCCCAATCCTGTCGCAGAACAATTCCCTGGTGCTCTGAAGGTTGCCATAAAATGGCCTGTCCAACATAGCGTTCTTCAAGCGGAATCGAGTTCTCCGCCTCAATTGGCAGCCACAAAACCTTGCTCAGTTTACGACGCAACCAACAGGTCTGCCAATGGGTTTCTGCGGCCGCCCGAGGAGAAACGGTACAGACATAGGTCGATTCTTTGGGCTCTCCTCGACTATTCAACGGAATAGTTTTCAATTCAATACCCAAAGCCACAAAATCCGGTTCAGCCTGGTTACCGGCATCAGCACCTAAAACGCGTTCTAACAAATTACCCTGCCAGCCTTTGTGTCGGCGCAGATCTGCAGGAACATTCATCTGACATTGTTGTGCCAGTTGTCCTACCGTTTTGCCGGCAATTTGCTGACAACGAAGCATCAGCTCTGCTTCTGTAGTCGGTGGCAAACGAGTAATAAGGTTGGGGTAAATATCATCAGACATGGGTGGCATGATAATCTAGTACGTTTAAATCTGCTTGAGGCGGTTCCGGTGAAAGCGCTAACCATCGAACATCTGAATAAAACCTATCGTAATGGGTTTGAAGCACTGAAAGATATTAACCTGACAGTTGAAGAAGGTGACTTCTTTGCCTTGTTAGGCCCCAACGGTGCTGGCAAATCGACGACCATCAGCATTTTGACCTCGCTAGTGACTAAATCCAGTGGCTCGGTGAAAATTTTCGATGCCGATCTGGATAGCCAGATTGAACTGGCCAAAAGCTATATCGGTCTGGTGCCACAGGAATTTAATTTTAATGGCTTTGAACAGGTCAAACATATTCTGGTGACACAGGCCGGATATTATGGCGTTCCTGCCAAACAGGCCGAACCTCGCGCCGATGCCTTGTTGAAACAACTGGGCTTATGGGAAAAACGGCATACTGCATCTCGTTCGTTATCCGGTGGTATGAAACGACGACTGATGATTGCCCGAGCACTGGTACATAATCCCCGTCTACTTATATTAGATGAACCAACTGCTGGCGTGGATATCGAGTTACGGCGTTCAATGTGGGTATTTCTTCGTGAAATCAATCAAAGCGGTACCACCATTATCTTGACCACCCATTATCTGGAAGAAGCAGAAAACCTCTGTCGCAATATCGCCATCATCGACAAAGGTCGCATTGTTGAAAATACCGATATGAAATCACTGTTAAATCGTTTGGATAAAGAAACATTTGTGTTGGATTTATTGGAACCATTAACCGATAGCAGTCGGTTAAACGGCATCGCCTATCATCAGGTCGATGACCATACCATTGAAGTCGAGTTACAGCGTCAGGAAGGTCTTAATGATTTGTTCAGCGAGTTGACCAAACGCGGTATCAAAGTGGGTAGCATGAAAAACAAGGTGAATCGTCTGGAAGAATTGTTTTTAACCCTGGTTGAACGTCCGGAGACAGTGGAATGAATCATCGTCGCCAACTACGCTGGATTGCCTTTTCGACAATTGTTACGCGGGAAGTCCGTCGTTTCCTGAGAATCTGGGCGCAGACATTATTACCTCCAGCGATAACCATGACTTTATATTTCATTATTTTCGGTAACCTGATCGGCAGCCGTATTGGTGAAATGGATGGTTTCAGTTATATGGAATATATCGCGCCAGGTATCATCATGATGGCGATTATTAATAACGCCTATTCCAATGTTGCGTCGTCATTTTTCAGCGCCAAGTTTCAGAATCATATCGAAGAGCTAATAGTCTCTCCGGTGCCCAACTATATTATTCTCGCTGGCTATGTGGCTGGTGGAGTGGCGCGTGGATTATGTGTTGGCATGATTGTGACACTGGTTTCGTTGATTTTTACCAAAATCTCTATTCAACATATTGGTATCACCATCAGCATGGTCATCCTCAGTGCCATCATGTTCGCGCTTGGCGGCTTTATCAACGCGCTGTATGCGCGCAGCTTTGATGAAATTTCGATTATTCCCACCTTTGTGTTGACGCCGCTTACTTATCTGGGTGGTGTGTTTTATTCGATCTCGCTATTGCCGGAATTCTGGCAGAACGTCTCTCTATTAAATCCTGTTCTATATATGGTCAATGCGTTTCGTTATGGTTTATTGGGCGTCTCGGATATTCCTGTGGTTGCTGCTTATGCCATCATCCTGCTGTTTATCGCGGCTCTGACCGCTTATGCGCTTTATCTACTGCATAAAGGCACTGGCTTGAGGAATTAATTGATAAAACTCTCTGAACTATTTTGTTTGCTTAGCCAATCAATTTAAGCGCATCGCGAACCACTTCCAATCCGGCGCCCGGTAGATGAGCGTTTTCACTTAGATGTCGCCGCCAGCGACGGGCGCCGGGCAAACCTTGAAACAAGCCCAACATATGACGGGTAATCGATTTCAAAGGTCTGCCCTGTTTCATCCGCATTTCGATATACGGCAGCATTAATTCGACTATTTCGTGCTGGCTCGGTATCGAGCGATCATCATTAAAAATACGACGGTCAGCTTCTGACAGAATGTAAGGCTGATGATAGAGTGCTCGTCCCATCATCACGCCATCAACCTGTTGCAGATGTTTTTCAGCTTCATCCAGCGTATGAATTCCACCATTAATATCCAGATGCATACCTGGAAATTCCTGTTTGATTTGATACACCTTTGCATATTCAAGTGGCGGGATATCACGGTTTTCTTTTGGACTTAAGCCTTTTAACCAAGCTTTACGGGCGTGCAGAATCAATGCATCAACCTCAGATTGATAAACCGCATCAACAAATTCTCTCAGAAATTCATAGTTATCATGTTCATCAATGCCTAAGCGGGTTTTTACCGTAATGGGGATATCAACCGCCTGTTTCATTGCAGTCACACATTCGGCGACCAGCCGGGGTTCGGCCATCAGACAAGCCCCAAACCGGCCATTTTGAACCCGGTCGCTGGGGCAACCGACATTCAGATTAATTTCCTGATAACCGGCCTCGGCACCTAATTGAGCACATTTTGCTAATTCTGCCGGATCACTGCCACCCAGCTGCAAAGCCATGGGATATTCAATTGCATCATGCGCCAGAAAACGTTGATGATCGCCATGGAGTAATGCACCCGTTGTAATCATTTCGGTGTACAGCAAGGTGTGTTTGGAAATAAGTCGGCATAAATAACGAAAATCCCGATCGGTCCAATCCAGCATAGGTGCCAGTGATAAGCGATGGGCGAATTTAATATTTGTGGTCAAAGTCATAATAAAGCCTGTTTAATCCGACATTTTCGCAAATCAGCCGCTAAAATGCCCAGCTAATACGTTTTTAAGTCCTTCAATGAGCATTATTCACATTAATGATATTGCGCTGCAGGTCATTCGCAGTGCGCGCAGAAAGTCGATTGCTATCAAAATCCAAGATGGTAAGGTCAGTTTGCATTTGCCTAAATTAATGCCGTTATGGCTGGCAAAACAATTTGTGATGCGCAAGCAGCAGTGGATTGATGACAAACTACAGCAATATCAGCAACGTCCACCCGCGCGGCAATTTATCCAGGGCGAACTGCAACCTTTTCTCGGCGAATATTACCCTTTAGAAATTCTTTACGAGGTTAACCGCCAGCGAATTCATATCAAGCTCGAGCAACAAAAACTGATTATTCAGGCTCCGGTCAATGTGAGTTCACTTCAAATCAGGCAGGCTTTGACAAGGTGGTACAAACGTCAGGCCGAAGTACTGTTGACCGCGCGGGTCCAACTGCTTGCCGAACAAACTGGTTTATCGCCCAAACAAGTAAAGATAAAAAGTTATAAATCCCGCTGGGGTAGTTGCAATATCCGCGGGGAAATCCAACTGAATTGGCAGTTAGTTCAGGCGACACAAGCCATTAATGACTACGTCATCATTCATGAGCTATGTCATCTGCAGCAACATAATCATTCGAAAGCGTTTTGGGAGTTGGTTGAACGATTTGACCCGAATTATCGTGAGCATCGACGTTGGCTGAAAAATCAGGGCCATCAACTGGTCATATAATGTGATGGGCTTAACTTGGTAATTTTTCATTTATCAATTACCATATACCACATTGAATGAGGAACGCTGCGACAGAGAATGCTCTGCTAGGCTTATTCAATTTCACATTTCCAAACGGCGTTCATTATTAACAGGTCTCTGGTAGTAATGGGCGTTTCATCCGAACTTTTCCCATAGTGAAACTATCATTACCTTATTTGAATTTTAATGAGGAAGTTGTCTATGAGTAATGCTTATCTTTTTACCTCTGAATCTGTTTCAGAAGGTCATCCAGATAAAGTAGCAGACCAGATTTCCGATGCTGTGTTAGATGCTATCCTGACCAAAGATCCCCATGCTCGTGTTGCCTGCGAAACCCTGATTAAAACAGGTGTTGCCATTGTTGCCGGTGAAATTTCAACCAGCGCCTGGGTGGACTTGGAAGAAATCGTTCGTAGAACCATTACCGATATCGGCTATAACAGCTCTGAAGTCGGCTTTGATGGACAAACCTGTGGTGTGATGTCGGTTATCGGTAAGCAGTCCAGCGATATTGCGATGGGTGTGGATCGTGAAACTGAAGAAGATCAAGGTGCAGGCGACCAAGGCCTGATGTTTGGTTATGCCAGTAATGAAACTGAAGTGCTGATGCCCGCCCCCATTACCTATGCACATCGTCTGGTCAAACGTCAGGCTGAAGTTCGTAAAAGTGGTGAGCTAACATGGCTACGTCCTGATGCTAAAAGTCAGGTGACCTTCATTTATGAAGATGGGGTTCCAGTCGGTATAGATGCTGTGGTGTTATCGACTCAGCATAACCCTGAAATCAGCCAAGCCGATCTTAAAGAAGCGGTGATGGAACTCATTATCAAAAAAACACTTCCCGCTGAATGGCTGACTAAAAACACCCAATATCATATCAACCCGACCGGACAATTTATTATCGGTGGACCGGTAGGTGATTGTGGTCTCACCGGCCGTAAAATCATCGTTGATACCTACGGTGGCATGGCACGTCATGGTGGTGGCGCCTTCTCTGGCAAGGACCCTTCTAAAGTGGATCGCAGTGCCGCTTATGCCGGTCGTTATGTTGCGAAAAACATTGTTGCCGCCGGACTTGCTGATCGGTGTGAGATCCAGGTTTCCTATGCTATCGGTGTGGCCCAGCCCACTTCAATCAGTGTTGACACCTTTGGTACCGGCAAAATTGCTGAAGATAAACTGGTCGCATTAGTTCGCGAACATTTTGATCTTCGTCCGATCGGCCTTATCAAAATGCTGGATTTAGTCCGTCCTATCTATCAGCAAACCGCTGCATATGGACATTTTGGACGCGAAGAAGCTGACTTCAGCTGGGAACGAACCGACCTTGCTCCCGTCTTACGTGAAGCAGCAAAAATCAACTAATTACAGGAATTTATCATGCAATCAGCAGTAGAAAATTTGAAACCAGATTACAAAGTTGCCGACATCAGTCTTGCCAAATGGGGTCACCAGGAAATCAAAATCGCCGAAAGCGAAATGCCTGGGTTAATGGCGCTACGCGAAGAATATGCCGGTCAATATCCACTTAAGGGTGCACGTATCGCCGGTTGTCTGCATATGACCATTCAAACTGCCGTGTTGATCGAAACATTGGTGGAACTGGGCGCTGAAGTTCGCTGGTCTTCATGCAATATATTTTCAACCCAGGATCATGCTGCCGCAGCAATCGCCGATCAGGGTATTCCAGTGTTTGCCTGGAAAGGTGAAACCGAAGAAGAAGCCATCTGGTGTATTCGTCAAACCATTATGGGTCCGGATGGCTGGCGTCCTAATATGATTCTGGATGATGGTGGTGATTTAACCACAATGATGCATGAGGATTACCCTGAATTATTGACTGACGTAAAAGGTCTTTCAGAAGAAACCACTACCGGCGTTCACCGTTTATACGAAATGATGAAAGCGGGTAAATTGAAAGTGCCTGCGATTAACGTCAACGACTCGGTCACTAAATCTAAATTCGACAACCTGTACGGCTGCCGCGAATCATTACTCGACGGCATCAAGCGTGCAACCGATGTGATGGTCGCTGGTAAAATCTGCGTAGTATTGGGATATGGCGATGTTGGTAAAGGCTGTGCTCAAGCCTTCCGCGGCATGGGTGCGACGGTTATGGTCACCGAAATAGATCCGATTTGTGCATTACAGGCAGCAATGGAAGGTTACCGCATTGTCACCATGGATGAAGTTGCTGATAAAGCCGATATCTTTGTTACGGCGACTGGCAATATCAATGTCATTAATCACGAGCATATGGTCGCGATGAGAAACGAAGCTATCGTTTGTAACATCGGTCACTTTGATAATGAAATTGATGTAGCTTCAATTCGTAAATACCAATGGGAAAACATTAAACCTCAGGTGGATCATGTTATTTTCCCTGACGGTAAACGCATTATCCTGTTAGCTGAAGGCCGTCTGGTCAATCTGGGTTGTGCCACCGGCCATCCAAGCTTTGTCATGTCAGCGTCTTTCACCAACCAGGTGATGGCGCAAATCGAGTTATGGCATAACAGTGCCAACTATGAAAACAAGGTATATGTATTACCAAAACGTCTGGATGAAAAAGTGGCGAGATTGCATTTAGGTCGTATCGGTGCGAATCTGACCGAATTAAATGCGGAACAAGCCAAATATCTGGGACTTGAACAGAATGGTCCATACAAACCGGAACACTACCGTTATTAAAATTAAACGGGCTAACTGAGAAGTTAGCCCTTTTTCCTTTTACTCTTGAAGTTAAGCATCATGTCCAAACAACCTGTTATCAGCTGCGAATTTTTTCCGCCAAAGACGGAAAAAGGCGCACAGAATCTTATATTGGTACAAGAGCAATTGTCCGTATTAAAACCTGAATTTTATTCAGTGACTTTTGGCGCTGGCGGTTCAACACAAGACAATACACTCGAAGCCGTTGTCGAGATTCAGCGCAGAGCTCAGAAAACAGGAATCGGTGCAGCTCCCCATCTCTCCTGTGTGGGTTCTTCCAAAGAACGTATCCGTACCATTTTACAAACCTATATCGATAACGATATTTCCCGTGTGGTGGCGTTAAGAGGTGATTTACCGTCAGGCATGCGCGATCCCGGTGATTTCCGTTATGCCAATGAACTGGTGGAATTTATCCGTAACGAAACCGGCGATCATTTCACCATTGAAGTTGCTGCTTATCCGGAAGTGCATCCACAAGCACAAGATGCCAACAGCGATTTTGAAAACTTCAAACGCAAAGTCGATGCTGGTGCTAACAGTGCTATCACGCAATATTTTTATAATATTGATGCCTACCTGTATTTTGCAGATCGCTGTATGCAGGCCGGTATTGAAATTCCGATTATTCCCGGCATTATGCCGATCAATAATTATTCACAATTAGCCCGTTTTTCTACCGGCTGTGGGGCAGAAATTCCGCGCTGGCTGCGTAAAAAACTGGAAGCCTATTACGACGACATTCCGTCCATGCAGGCATTTACCACTGATTTTCTGACCGATTTCACTGAACAGTTACTGGAAATCGACGTACCCGGTCTGCATTTTTACAGTATGAATAAAGCCGATCCGGTATTAACTGTTTGCGAACGGTTGGGATTAGTTCGCTGATTATTGGACTGACTTAGCCGTGGATTTTTTCGGCGCATCGTTCACCGCAGCGCTTAAACTACTGATAGCGTTTGATGCTACTGTCTGGGAGATCATTCAGACATCGGTCAGTATCTCGGTTGCAGCCGCTTTTATCGCCGCTTTACTGGCAATTCCGGCAGGTGTGTTTACTGCATTAACGGAGTTTTCAGGTAAAGCAGCTTTACAACATGTTCTCAATACCTTGATGGCCATGCCGACGGTTGTTATCGGCTTATTACTTTATGGGCTGTTCAGCCGAATGGGCCCATTAGGTGAGTTAGGACTACTTTATACTCAGTCCGCCATGATTATCGCCCAGAGCATTTTGATCTTTCCGATCATGATGAATCTGACCTTAGTGACCGTTAATGCCGCTGATCCACGTTTGATTCTGACATTAAAAAGTCTCGGCGCTGATAAATGGCAACAATGTTTTCAAGTATTAAAAGCCGTGAGATTAGCCGTATTAGTCGCTATTTTGACTGGATTCGGTCGGGCAATAGGTGAAGTTGGTGCCGCTATGATGTTGGGTGGCAATATTGAAGGCTACACCCGCACCATGACCACCGCCATTGCCTTGGAAACTAGTAAGGGCGAGTTCGAATTAGCGTTGGCACTGGGCATAGTGCTGTTGCTTATTGCCTTTATATTGAATTTTGCGTTGTCGTGGCTCAATCGGCGATTAACATGACCTACGCCTATCAACTCAACAACGTCAAAGTGCATTACGGCAATCAGCCAGCCTTGGATATTGAACAACTCAATATCCCACTAAATGAATGTCTGG
Source organism: Methylophaga sp. (assembly GCF_030651745.1). Next base: position 10,236 of record NZ_JAUSCC010000102.1, on the reverse strand, counting down.
CCGTATTAGGCGAGAATGGCGCGGGTAAGTCCACGCTATTCCACATACTGGCATTATTACAGCGACCGGATGCAGGGGATATGCTGATCTTTGGTGATAATATCGCGACGTCAAAGACGCAGCATCGTCAGCGAATCGGTCTGGTAGATCAACATCCCTATATGCTTCCAGGCACCGTAACAGACAATATTAAATTGGCGCTGAAATTACAGAAAGTCGATAAGTCATTACATCCATCTCGACTGCAACAGGTATTGGAAACCGTCAATTTGACCCGGCTTGCCGATCAATCTGCCAGCACGTTGTCAGGTGGTGAACAACGCCGTGTAGCAATCGCCAGGGTATTGGCCTTTGAACCAGATATCCTCTTGCTGGATGAACCGTTTGCTAACCTCGATAGCTTTCACCAACAGCAGCTTGAAGATGTAATTAATAGCTTAAACTCCAGTAGAAATCGTACGGTATTGTTTTCAACACATGATCGACTGCAGGCTTTGGCCATAACCCCACATGCCCTGCAACTGGTAAGAGGAAAGCTGGTTTCCGCCCCACTACTGAATTTATTTCATGGTCATTATGATGGTGAAATATTTCACACCAACTCGCTTAAGATCTTTGCAGCAGAAGGCTCTACGTCCGCCAGACATATTGCCATTGATCCTCTGGCGATCACTGTTAGTACTCATGCCCACTCAGATAGCAGTGCTCGCAATCAACTCCCCGGCAGGCTTATCAGTATCAGCGAAGCCGACAAAGCGATTCGTCTAACAATTGATTGTGGCGATAAATTTGAAGTCATCATCAGCCGTCAGGCGCTGTCCGCTCTAGAGCTGTCAATCGGACATTCTGTATGGATAAGTTTTAAATCCACCGCAGTTACCTTAGTGTGATTTTTATTTTGGAAACACGTATAGGCAATGGCGCGACGATTGCGGTAACATAAACTCATGGTCACAACATTAAAACTAAAAATTAAGTGAAACCCTCATTACAGCTACGCATTGGTCAGAGCCTGTCGATGACGCCTCAATTGCAGCAAGCGATCCGCTTGTTGCAATTATCTTCGTTAGAGTTGCAGACTGAAATTCAGGAAGCACTCGAAACTAACCCCCTGCTCGAAGTAGAGGAAGAATACGATTACGGCGAACCAGGTATCGCTCGTCGTGATGAAGATAATGGCAGTCGCGAAATCAGCGAACTTGAAAATACTGATATCCCTGATGATCTGCCCGTCGATAGTAAATGGGAAGATACCTACGATAACACCCAAAGTCTGAGCAGTTCCGGTCCCTCCGGTGATAGTGATTACGAGCGTGATAATCAGGATGAAAGCAGCGACAGCCTACAGCAACATTTACTCTGGCAAATGCGCCTCACCCCGTTCACTGAAACTGAACAAGCGATTGCCACCACCATCATTGATTCAATTGAAGACGATGGTTATCTGAAAACCACTCTGGAAGAAATACAGCAAAGTCTCGGTGAAGAATTTGCCGAAGTTGAGCTGGATGAAATTGAAACTGTATTACATCGAATTCATCACTTTGACCCCGTTGGCGTCGGTGCCCGCGACCTGCGCGAATGTCTGTTAATTCAATTGCGCTTGTATGAATCCTCTGTCGCTCTGAAACATATCGAATTATTGACTGAGCTTATCGACAAACATCTGGATACGCTCGCAAAACGTGATTACGCTCAGATAAAACGTATGCTTAAAGTCAGTGATGATGAGTTAACCGATCTGGTTCGTTCAATTCAATTGCTCAATCCTCGTCCTGGCAGTAGTATTCAAACTGAGAAAACCGAATATATCGTGCCGGATGTTTATGCGATAAAAGTGAATGGTAGATGGCAGTTATCACTTAACCCGGACAACGCACCAAAACTACAAATTGCTGAGCATTACGCTTCTTTGATTAACCGTGCCGATAGTAGTGAAGAAAATACTTATCTGAAAAACAACCTGCAGGAAGCACGCTGGTTTCTGAAAAGCTTACAAAGTCGTAATGAGACCCTATTGAAGGTCACACAAGCCATTGTTGAACGGCAACGAGACTTTCTTGACCATGGCGAAGAAGCTATGAAACCGTTGGTATTAGCCGATATCGCCGAGACAGTGGAAATGCATGAATCGACTATTTCCAGAGTCACCACACGCAAATATCTGCATACTCCGCGCGGTATCTTTGAATTGAAATTCTTTTTCTCCAGTCATGTCGGTACTGAAAGTGGCGGAGAATGTTCAGCAACAGCCATTCGGGCGATCATTAAAAAACTGGTCGCTGCAGAAAACCCAAGAAAACCTCTGAGCGACAGCAAAATTGCTGATATCCTCGGAGAACAGGGCATTAATGTCGCTCGCCGTACCATTGCCAAGTACCGCGAAACCTTAGCGATAGCGCCCTCAAATGAGCGTAAGCGACTGGTATAAAACCAGTTTTCGTCCACCAACAGGAGTGATGCATTATGCAATTAAATCTAAGCGGACAACATATCGATATCACTGACAGCCTTCGGGATCACGTCAATAAAAAATTCGAGAAACTCACTCGTCATTTTGATCATATGACTAACGTGCATGTGGTGCTATCTGTTGAAAAATTACGGCAGAAAGCTGAAGCAACCGTGCATGCCAGTGGAGCAGACCTATTTGCTTCTGACGAGCAGGAAAATATGTATACCGCTATTGAAAATCTGGTTGCCAAACTGGATCGACAAATCATTAAACACAAAGATAAAATTACCAATCACCATCAAGCCGATGGTGCTATTCAAAAACATAACGCTAGTTAAGGAGCGGGATTTTTCATGCTTATCGCTGCACTGCTCGTAAATGCCGACAACATCAGTTTTCACGATGAGGCCACCAGTAAAAAAAGGGTGATCGAAAACCTCAGTCGATTGCTGGCGGCCAATACCAGTGCAGCTTCGGCTGAAAAAATCTTTCAAGTGCTGCTTGAACGTGAGCGTTTAGGCAGTACCGGGTTAGGCAAGGGCGTGGCTATTCCCCACGCCCGTGTCCCAGATCTGACTCATACTGTCGCCGCCATGTTAACTCTGGAAAACCCTATCGAATTTGAGTCGGCTGATGGTAAACCTATTGATATCGCTTTTGGTTTATTGGTACCGGAAGATGATACCGAACACCATCTGCAACACCTGTCCCGATTAGTCACTTTGTTTCGTGATGAAGAAATCTGCAGCCGTATACGTCAGGCTTCCAGCGCTGAAGCCATTTTTGAATTATTGCTCTCCATCGACGAAGAATAATCTGTCATGTCTTTACCTGCAGCCATTGAGAGTCATCATGGCGTTATGCTTCATTATCGAGGTAAAGGCATATTCATCTGTGGTGCAGCAGGAATCGGTAAAAGTAGCCTCGCACTCGAACTGATTCATCACGGTGCAACTCTGATTGCCGATGATGTTGTGGATTTTGTCATTGAGACTGACAAACTTATCGCCCATTGCCCTGAAAAGCTTTCCGGCTTATTGCATACCCGGGAGTTGGGCCTGCTAGATATCCGCAAGATCCGCGGTCTGAATAGTTGGCAAGCCAGTTCATCTGTTGATTTATGTATAGAACTCAAACAACAAAACCAATCACCGGTCAGTCTAACCACCCCTTATCTTTCTAAAGATATTCTAGGCAAACAATTGGTGGTATTGAGCTTATCTGTCAATAATCCTGCTTCATTAAAAAACCGGATTGATAGTTGGCTGGCAATGTATGAAAGTCAGGTAAACAGTATGGAAAACCTGCAACTTTGGCAGTCAGAAAAACTCAGTTTTTCAGCATAGAAATTTGCCTATAACGCCGATATCCATTACATTCATTGGCGGTAAACTACCCTTCCAGTTCGACTTTTACTGGTGATCAAGAGAACCAAAATGACAGTAGGTATTTTAATCGTATCGCACAACCATATCGGCACCGAGCTGATTAACACGGCAAGGCAAATGTTGTCTTGTTGTCCGTTGCCTACCAAAGTCATCTCTATCGAAGTAAAAGATAATCCCGATGCGATTCGCAAACAGCTTGATGGTGAATTAATCGGGCTGGATCAGGGAAATGGTATTTTGATTTTAACCGATATGTTTGGCTCAACCCCCAGTAATATCGCCTGTGCGGTCTCTGATCGCGAAGATATAAGAATTGTTTCAGGGCTCAATCTCCCCATGTTAATCCGTGTTTTAAATTATCCGACCTTAAGTCTTGATGAACTGGAAAACAAAGCGGTAAGTGGTGGCCAGGAAGGCATTGTGCGTTGTCACCACTCAGGATACCGTCCATGAAACAGGAACAGACATTCACCATTATTAACCGCTTGGGTTTGCATGCCCGTGCTGCGGCTAAATTTGTCACTACCGCCTCTGAGTTTAATGCCGACATTCACGTTTCACGTGGTGGTCGTCAGGTAAACGGCAAAAGCATTATGGGAGTGATGATGTTAGCCGCTGCCAAAGGTACAGAGATTGAGGTCACAGCTGAAGGTGATGATGCAGAATCGGCATTACAGGCTATTGGCGATTTGATTGCCAGTTACTTTGGGGAAGGCCAATGACACTCGAGCTCCAGGGAATTGGTGTTTCTCGAGGCATTGCTATCGGCCGTGCACATATTCTGTTTCACAACCAGCCGGATGTTCGGGAATACCTGATCCCGGCCTTTTCGATCGAGCAAGAAGTTGAACGTTTACTGGATGCCATCGAGCAGGCCAAGCAACAACTCAAATCTATCCGTAATCATATTCCTGCCAACGCTCCGGCAGATGTAACCTCATTCATTGATACGCATATTTTGATGCTAAACGATTCATCTTTGACCAAAGTACCGGTCGAGATGATCCGCCAGCGTCGTTGCAATGCTGAATGGGCACTGCAATTACAACGTGATGCGTTGATCAATGTCTTCAATGAAATGGACGATCCTTATCTGCGCACCCGACGTGATGATGTCGATCATGTGGTCAATCGTATTCATCGGATACTTGCCGATCAGGAAGTGGCCGATCACGAAATCGCTGATGGCAGGCTTAAAGGCCATATCATCATCGCCGAAGATCTGACCCCTGCCGATACCGTGTTGATGCAGCATCAAGGAATCGCTGCCTTTGTCACCGAACATGGTGGTGCGACATCTCACACCACCATATTGGCAAGAAGTCTGGGTATTCCGGCGATAGTCGGCGTCGAATCAGTGCGGCGTTATGTGCAGGATAATGAGCCTCTAATCATCGATGGTGAAGCCGGCATCATGATTGCCGGCGCCGACGAAGGTACCCTCAAAGAATATCAACAGCGACGCATTGCCTTTGATGAACATATTTCATCGCTAAGCCGCTACAAATCCCAACCTACCCGTACCCGTGATGGCAAAACCATCACTCTGCTGGCCAATGCAGAATTGCCTGAAGACATTACCACCATCAGTAATGCCGGAGCACAAGGGATTGGGCTGTATCGGACCGAATTTTTGTATATGAACCGGCTGGCTCCACCTGAAGAGGAAGAGCAGCTGGCGGCTTATCGCGATGTTGTTGAAGGTATGAATAACCAACCGGTAACCATTCGTACCTTTGACTTAGGCGCAGATAAAACCGTTGATGGTGGCCGTCATCTCACCCAAACCGTGGTGACCAATCCGGCATTAGGTCTGCGGGCTATTCGTTTATGTTTGACCCAGCCAGCCATGTTCCGCACCCAGTTAAGGGCGATTTTACGGGCATCGGCCTTTGGCAAAATTAAAATCATGTTTCCAATGATCTCTACCATGCACGAGTTATTGCAGGCCCGGAATTTACTGGAGCAATGCAAACTCGAATTGGATAAAGAAGGCATGGAATATGATCGGCAGGTAGAAATCGGCGCGATGATTGAAATTCCTGCCAGTGCCGTTTGTGCAGAAATGTTTGCCCGTCACGTTGATTTTCTGTCTATCGGCACCAATGATTTGATTCAATATACTCTGGCAATTGACCGTATCGATGACACGGTCAACTATCTTTATGATCCGTTACATCCTGCTGTTTTACGTTTGATTCATATGACGCTTGAAGCCGGCAGAAAATTCAATGTGCCGGTTTCGATGTGTGGTGAAATGGCGGGTGATCCACGCTATACCCGTCTATTGCTGGCAATGGGGCTAGAGCATTTCAGTATGCATCCCAATGCTTTGCTGGAAATCAAGCAAATCATCAACGAAACTGATTTGAGTTTATTGCCTGCTAATACGCTCAACATCATGGAGGTTTCTGATGCATTGGAGGCCGACATGTTGCTTGAACAGATAAACGCTCCAATCCATCACTAAGGCCTGTTTATCTTTCGGCAGCACTTTGACACTGAAAGATAAACATAAGCCGATGATTTAAAACTATCCAGCACCCGGCAAGCAAGCTAAAATAAGTAGCTGAACCATCCCCCCACAAAAAACGCTCCCTCTGGAACCGGATATGTCTGAGCTGGACCAACATCGCAGCCTCAATCACTCGCTGAATGCGTTTTCCGAGGCATTAAAAAGTGGGCGCTTCGTCAGAATGCGTCGCTTATTAGCTAGCTTACATCCTGCTGAAACAGCTCATTTACTGGAATCCCTGCCGCCGGATGAACGTAAGGTTTGCTGGCCAATCATTAACCCCGAGTTACGCGGTGAGGTACTTTCCTATATCGGCGAAGACGTACGTACTGGTCTGATGACCGGTATGGATACCGCCGATCTGTTAAGTGCCACAGAAGATCTGGATACCGATGACGTCGTTGATATCCTGCAGGATCTACCAGGCCACGTAATGCAGGAAGTATTACGAGCCATGGACTCCCAGCGTCGTCGTCGTGTTGAAGCTATTCTGGCATTCGAGGAAGATACTGCCGGTGGATTGATGAACACCGACGTGGTCACCGTTCGCTCAGATATTACACTGGAAGTGGTTTTACGTTATTTGCGGATGTACGGCGAATTACCTGAAAACACGGACAGCTTGTATGTTGTCGATCATCAGGATAAATATCTCGGAACATTACGCTTATCCCAAGTCGTCAGTCGCAGTCGTTCGCTGACCGTTCGCGAAGCCATGTCGCATCAGGTTGATCCCATCCCGGCCAATATGTCGGATCATGATGTTGCTCATCGGTTTGAAAAACACGATCTGATTTCCGCCCCTGTGGTCGACAAGGATAATCATCTGCTTGGACGCATTACCATTGACGACGTGGTAGACGTTATCCGTGAAGAAGCCGAACATTCTTTGTTAAGCATGGCCGGTTTGAGTGAAGATGAAGATACCTTTGCCCCGGTCAAAAAAAGTGTCCATCGTCGTTCGGTATGGCTTGGTATCAATCTGCTTACTGCATTTTTAGCGGCTAGCGTTATCGGCTTATTTGATGCCACCATTGAAAAACTGGTCGCATTGGCGATATTGATGCCCATCGTAGCCAGTATGGGAGGCATTGCTGGCAGCCAAACATTGACACTCGTCATTCGCTCGATGGCTTTGGGTCAGCTGAATGATAAAAACCAGCGTTGGTTATTACGCAAGGAATTTCTGGTGGGTATGTCCAATGGCGTTATTTGGGCAATTACCATCGCCGTCATTACCTATTTTTGGTTTGGTAATTTTTTGCTCGGCGTTATGATTGGTGCCGCCATAATTGTTAATATGACAGCTGCAGCCATCGCAGGTGTTACGATTCCATTAGGATTAAAACGAATTGGCATTGATCCAGCATTATCTGGCAGTGTGCTACTGACCACGGTTACCGATGTGGTCGGTTTTATGGCTTTCCTGGGATTTGCTACTCTATTTATCGTTTAACTCGGATTTTTGATTATGTCAGGCAACAGTTTTGGAAAACTCTTCACCGTCACCACCTTTGGTGAAAGTCATGGTACGGCGCTTGGTTGTATTGTGGATGGATGCCCTCCGGGATTGGAATTGTCTGAAGCTGATCTTCAAGGCGATCTGGATCGTCGTCGTCCAGGCAAAAGCCGTCATGAAACTCAGCGCCGCGAACCCGATCAAGTCAAAATTCTCTCCGGCATTTTTGAAGGCAAAACCACCGGCACACCGATTGGTTTACTGATTGAAAACGTTGATCAGCGCTCAAAAGATTACGGCAATATTGCTGAACAATTCCGGCCCGCTCATGCGGACTATGCCTATCAGCATAAATACGGTTTTCGTGATTATCGCGGTGGTGGACGTTCTTCAGCGCGTGAAACTGCGATGCGTGTCGCTGCGGGTGGTATTGCCAAAAAATACCTCAAACAACGTTATGGTATCGAAATACAAGGTTACTTAAGCCAACTAGGCCCGATTAAAGCTGAAACACTCGATTGGAGCCATATTGACAATAGTCTGTTTTTCAATCCAGATCCAAATATTGAAAGTCAGCTGGAAGATTACATGGACGCCTTACGCAAGGAAGGTAATTCAATTGGTGCACGCATCAATGTGATTGCCCGCCATGTACCGCCGGGTCTGGGAGAACCTATTTTCGATCGATTGGATGCCGATATTGCTCATGCGATGATGAGCATTAATGCGGTTAAAGGTGTGGAAATTGGTGCAGGTTTTGAATGTGTGACCCAAAAAGGTACTGAACATCGGGATGAAATAACCCCTGAAGGTTTTTTAAGTAACCATGCAGGCGGTACGCTCGGTGGTATTTCCAGCGGACAGGATTTATTGGTAAGCATGGCGCTCAAACCGACTTCCAGCCTGCGTATTCCCGGTCGCAGCATTAATACCCGTGGCGAGCCTATCGAAGTTGTGACCCACGGTCGACATGATCCCTGTGTCGGCATTCGTGCCACACCAATAGCCGAAGCCATGCTGGCGTTGGTCTTAATGGATCATGTATTGCGTCATCGGGCACAAAATATGGATGTAACAACTGACACGCCAATCATTCCAGCGCAAGTATGATCTGATCGCTGGTGTCTTTTTCAGGTCTACCCTACTGGCGACTGTCAGGATTTTATCTTTTTTATTTTGCGACCTTGGGCATTCTGGTGCCTTACTGGGGCCTTTACTTGCAATGGGAAGGTTTCAGCGCCAGACAGATTGGTGAATTAACCGCCATTCTGCTGGCCACCCGCATTATTGCCCCAAATGTCTGGGGCTGGATTGCCGATCATCGTGGTCAACGACTGCGTATCGTTCGACTGGCCAGCTTTCTCAGTATTTTGGCTTTCTCCGCCATTTTCATCTCACAAAGTTATTACTGGATTGCTCTGGTGATGATGTTCTTCAGTTTTTTCTGGAATGCTTCATTACCCCAATTTGAAGTTACTACCCTGCAGCATCTGGGGGAAGATAGTCATCATTACAGCAAGATCCGCGTATGGGGCTCCATCGGTTTTATCTGCGTGGTGGTAATACTTGGCTGGCTCATGGATCGTTACGATGCAGGGATTGTCCCGTATGCATTACTGGCATCTATTACCGGGATCTGGTTAATCAGTCTGACCGTTCCAGAATCGGCCAGTCGGCATCTCAGTCTCAATCACATCCCCATCAGGCAATTACTCAAACAGCCTTCGGTACGCGCATTTTTAGCGATCTGCTTTTTAATGCTGGTCAGCCATGGGCCTTACTACACGTTTTACAGTATTTACCTGGAGCAGCATGGTTACAGCCGTACCCTGATTGGTCAGTTATGGGCATTAGGTGTGATCGCTGAATTAATGGTGTTTCTGGTGATGCACCGCTGGTTACCCCGCTTTGGTATCCGCAAGGTCTTGCTGGCCAGCTTGTTATTGGCAGCGCTCAGATGGATGCTAATCGCCTTTTATGTTGATCAGGTGGCGATTCTCATGGTCGCGCAATCATTACATGCCGCAAGCTACGGTGCCTATCATGCAGCCTCTATTGCCTGGGTACACCAGCACTTTATCGGACGTAACCAGGGACGTGGGCAGGCCTTATACAGCAGCATGAGTTTTGGTGCCGGAGGTGCCGCAGGAAGCCTGTTGAGCGGTTATTTATGGCTCACTCCAGGACCACAAATGACATTCGTACTGGCAGCGTTAACGGCTATCAGTGCTTTTTTAATTGGTTTTATCTGGCTTAAAACGGTTAAAACATCCGGAAATAAATAACCATTCAAATAACGTGGTAAGCTTCCCATAAGTACCGCAAAGCCGCTATACTCCTGCGTTGAAAATTTCGAAAGCCAACAGTGCTTAAGCACTGCTTCTGACTAGGTGGGATATGCATTTCTCAATTAAGAAAG
>NZ_JAUSCC010000088.1 GCF_030651745.1 Methylophaga sp. | reverse complement strand
ATTTGAATCGACATCATGGTAAGAACCGTCAAACAAAGTTACTTTGACATCTTCCACAGGGTAGCCGGCTATTACACCATTTTTCATCTGCTCTTGTATACCTTTATCTACAGATGAAATGTATTCTTTTGGAACTGTTCCGCCGATCGTGGCATTTTCAAAGGCATATCCACTTCCTGCAGGCATTGGCTCCAAACGCAACCAGACGTGTCCATACTGGCCACGGCCGCCACTTTGGCGCACAAACTTGCCTTCAGATTCGACTTTTTTACGGATAGTTTCTCTGTAAGCAACCTGTGGTGCACCTACATTGGCATCAACACCGAATTCACGTTTCATGCGATCGATAATAATATCGAGGTGTAACTCGCCCATGCCGGCAATTATGGTTTGAGCTGATTCTTCATCGGTACGAACACGAAAAGAAGGATCTTCTTTAGCAAGCTTACCTAAAGCAATACCCATTTTTTCCTGATCTGCCTGAGTTCTTGGTTCAATAGCAACCGAGATGACTGGCTCAGGAAAATCCATACGCTCTAAAGTAATCACATGCTCTGGATCACAAAGCGTTTCACCGGTTGTTGTATCTTTCAAACCAATGGCTGCAGCAATATCACCAGCAAACACTTCAGTGATTTCTTCTCTACTGTTAGCATGCATCTGCACTAAACGACCGATGCGCTCTTTTTTACCTTTGACAGGATTAAAGACTGCATCTCCAGACTTTAATGCGCCAGAATAAACGCGGAAGAAAGTTAAAGTACCAACAAACGGATCGGTAGCGATTTTAAATGCTAGGGCAGCAAACGGTTCTTTATCATCTGCTTGCCGTGTGCCGTACTCTTCCTTATCAACATCAATAAGGCCTTTAATTGCTGGCACTTCCGTAGGTGATGGCAAGTATTCAACAACGGCGTCCAATACAGCTTGAACCCCTTTATTTTTGAATGCCGATCCACAAAATGCAGGTACAACTTGATTCGCTAAAGTTTGTGATCGAATACCTTGTTTGATTTGTTCATCGGTCAGCTCACCGGTTTCAAGATATTGATTTAATAATTCTTCATTAGCTTCAGCTGCGGCTTCAACTAATTGTTCGCGATAGTGTTGACATTCGGAAAGCATCTCAGCAGGGATATCGCGAGCATCATAAGTCACTCCCATATCGTCCTGATTCCAATAAATAGCTTGCATCCTAATCAAATCAACAACGCCTTCAAAGCGTTCTTCAGCACCAATTGGTAATTGCATAACCACTGGTCTGGAACCTAAACGTTTTTGGATTTGCTCGACTACACGAATGAAATCAGCTCCCTGACGATCCATCTTGTTCACAAAAGCAAGACGGGGAACATGATATTTATTTGCTTGGCGCCAGACGGTTTCTGACTGAGGTTCTACACCACCTACAGCACAAAAAACAGCAACAGCACCATCGAGTACACGCAAAGAACGTTCGACTTCAATTGTGAAGTCAACGTGACCTGGTGTATCAATGATATTAATTCGGTGTTGTGGGAATTGTTGATCCATACCGGCCCAGAAGCAGGTAGTCGCAGCCGAAGTAATGGTAATACCTCGCTCTTGCTCCTGTTCCATCCAGTCCATAGTAGCGGCACCGTCGTGGACTTCACCAATTTTGTGTGATATGCCGGTGTAAAACAGCACGCGCTCAGTCGTCGTGGTTTTACCCGCGTCGATATGCGCCATGATGCCTATATTCCGGTATCTATTAATAGGTGTACTACGTGCCACTATAGCTACTCTTTACGATCAACAATGTTAAAGAACAAAATCTTGCCTGAGTCTAGTCAGGCAAGGGTATAACTTAAAATCTAAAGTGTGAAAACGCTTTGTTGGCTTCAGCCATACGGTGGGTATCTTCTTTCTTCTTAACTGCAGTACCTTTACCATCATAGGCATCAGATAATTCACCAGCAAGGCGCATTCCCATTGATTTTTCACCACGCTTACGGGCTGCTTCTACCAACCAGCGCATAGCTAATGCAACACGACGTTCTGCACGTACTTCTACAGGAACCTGGTAGGTTGCACCGCCAACACGACGTGATTTAACCTCAACCATCGGACTAATATTTTCAATGGCTTTCTGAAAAATCTCCAGACCATTTCCGCCTTTGTTTTCAGATACTGAAGCAAGAGCGCCATAGGTGATTTTTTCAGCAACAGACTTTTTACCATCTTTCATGATGACGTTAATAAATTTCGCCAATCCAATATTTGCATATTTTGGATCTGGTAAAACTTCACGCTTAGCAACAACTCTTCTTCTTGGCATTTCTATATCCTAAAACTTTAATTTACGCTCAGTGCTTACCTAAAGATTAACCTTTAGGACGTTTTGCACCGTATTTTGAGCGGCCTTGACGACGCGCAGAAACACCAGAGGTATCCAGAGCACCACGCACGGTGTGATAACGCACACCAGGCAAATCTTTTACACGACCACCGCGAATTAATACAACGCTATGCTCTTGCAGATTATGACCTTCACCACCAATGTATGAAGTCACTTCAAAACCATTTGTTAAACGTACACGAGCGACTTTACGCATCGCAGAGTTTGGTTTCTTAGGCGTTGTCGTATAAACACGAGTACAAACACCACGACGCTGAGGACATGCCTGCAGAGCTGGTACGTTATTCTTTTTCTTCTGTTTAACTCTTGGCTTGCGAACCAACTGATTAATTGTTGCCATTAATACAACCTTAACAAATATCTATTGATGGTAGCCTGCGATACTGAATCTTCTCGCATTACCATTCTAGTAAAAGCGGGCACCCGAAAAGGATGCCCGACAAAGAAGAGGAATTTTACAACGCAACAAAGCATTGCGTCAAGGCTTCTTTTACGAAGCCTCGTTAATTTCTTCCTCACTATTTTCAACCACTTCGACTACAGGTTCAGCTGCAGCGGGTTTACCACCCTGGCGACGACGTTGGCGTTCTTTATGATAAGCCAAACCTGTACCAGCCGGAATCAGTCGACCAACAATTACGTTCTCTTTCAGACCACGTAAACTGTCACTCTTACCGGTTACAGCAGCATCAGTCAGAACGCGTGTTGTTTCCTGGAACGATGCAGCTGAAATGAACGAGTCAGTTGCCAATGAAGCTTTAGTAATACCGAGCAGCATAGGTGTAAACAAAACACCCATTTTATTCTGGCCGACTAACTCATCATTTGCATCTAATACACGATCAAATTCTACCTGCTCGCCTTTCAGGAACTTACTGTCACCAACGGCATCGATTTCAACTTTACGCAACATCTGTCTAACAATGACTTCGATGTGCTTATCGTTAATCTTAACGCCTTGCAAACGGTAAACTTCCTGAACTTCGCTGACCATATAGTTCGCTAATGCCAGAATACCTTTCAAACGCAAGATATCATGCGGATCTTCCGGTCCATCAACAATCATTTCACCTTTTTCAATGTGCTCACCTTCAAACACTGAAACATGACGCCATTTTGGAATCAGCTCTTCATGCGGCTCACCTTCTTTAGGTGTAATGATTAAACGTTGCTTACCTTTGGTTTCTTTACCAAAGCTAATGGTACCGCTGATTTCAGCCATCAATGCTGGATCTTTCGGTTTACGTGCTTCAAACAAGTCGGCTACACGTGGTAAACCACCAGTGATGTCACGCGTTTTACTGCTTTCCTGCGGGATACGTGCCAGGATGTCACCGATCTCCACTTCCATACCATCAGTAACACGAACAATCGCACCACCCGGTAAGAAGTATTCAGCTGGAATATTGGTACCTACAATATTAACGTCATTACCATGGTCATCAATCAATTTAACCATTGGACGCATATCTTTGGCAGCACTACTACGTTGTTTTGGTTCACGGATAATTAAACTGGTCAGACCAGTGACCTCGTCAACCTGTTTATCAACCGTTACGCCTTCGACCAAATCACTTAATCGGATGTGGCCTTTAACTTCGGTTACAACCGGGTGAGTATGCGGATCCCATGTTGCAACAATCTGTCCTGCTTCTACCGCATCATCATCTGCTACAGCTATTTCAGCACCGTAAGGGATCTTATAACGCTCACGCTCACGACCATTTTCATCAATCAGATGCAATTCACCTGAACGGGAAACGGCAATGAATTTTCCAGCCGAGTTTTCAACAGACTTGATGTTGAAGTAACGGATACGTCCTTTAAATTTCAATACAACTGAGTTATCAGCCGCGGTACGAGATGCAGCACCACCGATGTGGAAGGTACGCATGGTTAACTGAGTACCAGGTTCACCGATTGATTGTGCAGCAATAACACCTACAGCCTCACCGACGTTAATCTTATGACCACGACCTAAGTCACGGCCATAACAAGACGCACATACACCGTAGCGTGATTCACAGGTAATCGCACTGCGAACCATAACTTCGTCAATACCTTCACGTTCCAGTTTGGTTACCGATGCTTCGTCGATCATATGACCAGCGCTCAACACAACATCACCGTCACTGTTCAGAACATCTTCGGATACGACTCGACCCAATACACGTTCACCCAAGGCTTCAACAACATCACCACCTTCGATAATTGGCGTCATGCTGATACCTTTGGTGGTACCACAATCATCTTCGATAACAACCAGATCTTGTGACACGTCAACCAAACGACGAGTCAGATAACCTGAGTTAGCTGTTTTCAAAGCGGTATCCGCCAAACCTTTACGAGCACCATGGGTTGAGATGAAGTACTGTAAAACGTCCAGACCTTCACGGAAGTTAGCGGTGATTGGCGTTTCGATGATAGAACCATCTGGTTTAGCCATCAAACCACGCATACCTGCTAACTGACGAATCTGAGCCGCACTACCACGAGCACCTGAATCAGCCATCATATAGATAGAGTTCATCGACTGTTGTTGTACTTTGTTACCTTCAGCATCAAGTACCGTGTCAGTACCCAGACCATCCATCATCGCTTTAGCGATTTGATCATTGGTACGTGACCAGATATCGATGATCTTGTTGTAACGTTCACCATCTGTAACCAGACCTGAAGCATATTGCGTTGCAATTTCTTCAACTTCAGCTTCAGCTTTAGCCAGGATGCTACCTTTTGCTTCAGGAATAACCATATCATCGGCACAAACCGACGCACCTGACATAGTGGCCTGAGCAAAGCCCAGATACATCAGTTGATCTGCAAAAATTACCGTATCTTTCAAGCCTAAACGACGGTAGCAAGTATTGATCAGATCACCGATGGCTTTCTTAGTCATCGTGCGATCAACTACTGAGAATGGTAGTCCTTTTGGCACAATACTGAACAGCATTGCACGACCCACAGTTGTTTCAACACGGATAGTGCGGTTTTGTTCTGGTTCAGGCAACGTTACGTCTGTTTCATCAATACGAACCATTACTTTGGCATGTAATGAAACTACTTTATTGTCATAAGCACGTCTCAGTTCTGCAATATCAGCAAAACGGCTACCTTCACCTTTCTCATTGACTAAAGATCGAGTCATGTAATACAGACCCAATACCACGTCTTGTGAAGGAATAATGATTGGCTCGCCATTGGCTGGTGACAAAATATTATTTGTCGCCATCATCAATGAACGTGCTTCAAGCTGTGCTTCTAATGACAAAGGTACGTGAACCGCCATTTGGTCACCGTCAAAGTCGGCGTTATAGGCCGCACAGACTAACGGGTGCAACTGGATCGCTTTACCTTCAATCAATAATGGTTCGAACGCCTGGATACCTAAACGATGCAGTGTTGGTGCACGGTTAAGTAACACTGGATGTTCGCGAATAACTTCTTCAAGAATATCCCAAACTTCCGGTCCTTCACGTTCTACCATTTTTTTGGCAGCTTTGATTGTGGTGGCTTGACCACTACGCTCAAGTTTGCCGTAAATAAATGGTTTAAACAGTTCCAATGCCATTTTTTTCGGCAGACCACATTGATGTAACTTTAAGTATGGACCAACCACGATTACTGAACGGCCAGAATAATCGACACGTTTACCCAGCAAGTTTTGACGGAAACGACCTTGTTTACCTTTGATCATATCGGCCAAAGATTTTAATGGCATACGGTTGGTACCGGTGATCGCACGACCACGACGACCGTTATCCAATAACGCATCTACAGATTCCTGCAGCATACGTTTTTCGTTACGCACGATAATGTCTGGTGCATTTAAATCCAGCAGACGTTTCAAACGGTTATTACGGTTGATTACGCGGCGATACAGATCGTTAAGATCAGATGTAGCAAAACGACCACCATCCAATGGAACCAACGGACGTAAATCTGGTGGTAATACCGGTAACACTTCCATGACCATCCATTCTGGTTTGTTACCAGAATCCAGGAAGGCTTCCATTAATTTCAGACGTTTGGTCAATTTCTTGATCTTGGTTTCTGAATTGGTGCCTTCAATCTGATCACGGATGACATCGACTTCTTTTGTCAGGTCAATGCTTCTCAGCAGTTCTTGAACAGCTTCGGCACCCATGCGAGCATCAAACTCTTCGCCATATTCTTCAACGGCTTGCATGTACATTTCATCAGAAAGTAATTGGCCTCTTTCTAACGGAGTCATGCCAGGATCAACAACGATAAATGCTTCGAAATATAAAACACGTTCGATATCACGTAAAGTCATGTCCAAGAACAATGAAATACGTGATGGCAATGATTTCAAAAACCAAATGTGTGCAACCGGGCTGGCAAGTTCAATGTGCCCCATGCGCTCACGACGAACTTTTGCCACGGTAACTTCAACGCCACATTTTTCGCAGATAACACCGCGATGTTTCAGGCGCTTGTATTTACCACAAAGACATTCGTAGTCTTTAACTGGACCAAAGATCTTGCAGCAGAACAAACCTTCACGTTCTGGCTTAAAAGTACGGTAGTTGATGGTTTCTGGTTTTTTAACTTCACCAAATGACCATGAACGCACCATTTTTGGCGAAGCCAAGCCGATGCGAATAGCATCGAACTCTTCCGGCTGCGTTTGTTGCTTTAACATGTTAAGCAAATCTTTCATATTTTTTCTCCGCTGTCGTTAAACGACATATGTCCTGATTATCGGGTTCGCGTTTTACTCTTCGACCAGGTCGACATCAATACCCAGTGAGCGAATCTCACGTGTTAATACTTTGAAGGATTCAGGCATACCTGCATCCATCCGATAATCACCATCAACGATGTTTTTGTAGATCTTGGTTCGGCCGTTCACATCGTCTGATTTGACTGTCAGCATTTCCTGAAGCGTATAAGCAGCACCATAAGCTTGCAGTGCCCATACCTCCATCTCACCGAAGCGCTGACCACCAAACTGGGCTTTACCACCCAGCGGTTGTTGCGTAACCAGGCTGTAAGGACCAGTTGAACGAGCATGCATCTTGTCATCAACCAAGTGATTCAGTTTCAAGATATGCATGTAACCAATAGTAACCGGGCGGTGGAATGTTTCCCCCGTACGACCATCTATAAGCTGTGCCTGACCTGTTGTAGGTAAGCCAGCAAGTTCCAACATCGCTTTAATTTCGCCTTCGTCAGCACCATCAAAGACCGGTGTTGCCATTGGAACACCCGCTTGTAAATTGCCAGCCAGCTCTATGATTTCTTCATCAGTTAACGAATCCAAATCTTCTTTTTTACCACTGGTGTTATAAATCTTGCCTAAGAATTCTCTGATTTCGGCTATGCCACGTTGTTGTTGCAGCATTTCTTCGATTTTATAACCAAGACCTTTCGCTGCCCAACCTAAGTGGACTTCCAGGATCTGACCGATATTCATCCGCGATGGAACACCAAGCGGATTCAATACGATGTCAACCGGACGGCCATCTTGAGTGTAAGGCATATCTTCAACAGGAACGATATTTGAAATAACACCTTTGTTACCGTGACGACCAGCTAATTTATCACCGGGCTGAATACGACGTTTAACGGCCAAGAATACTTTGACCATACGCTGCACACCTGGTGCCAAATCATGGCCAGAAGTCAGCTTGTCTTTCTTGATTTGGAACGCTTCGTCCATATCAGTACGGTATTGCTTGATTTGGTTAGCCGTGGCTTCAAGCATGGTATTCAATTCATCAGAAGCCATCTGAATGTCATACCACTGTGATTTCTCAAGCCCCTTCAAATAGGCCTTGGTGATTTTGTCACCTTTTTTCAGGCCAGGGCCTTTATCAGCAACTTTACCGATTAAAGTGCGTTCCAGACGGGCAAATACGTCATCCACCATAATACGGTGTTGATCTTTTAAATCCGCCCAGACTTTTTCAAGTTCCGCTTTTTCAATCTGACGAGTACGTTCATCTTTTTCAACACCATCCCGGGTGAAAACCTGAACATCAACCACAGTACCGTAAGTACCGGAAGGTACACGTAATGAAGAATCTTTTACGTCAGCGGCTTTTTCACCAAAAATAGCTCTGAGCAGTTTTTCTTCCGGTGTCAGTTGTGTTTCACCTTTAGGTGTTACTTTACCGACCAGAATATCGCCTGGCTTAACTTCAGCACCAACATAAACGATGCCTGATTCATCCAACTTAGCCAACGCACTTTCGCTGACATTTGGAATATCACCAGTGATCTCTTCTGTGCCTAATTTAGTATCACGCGCCAGACAATTCAGTTCCTGAATATGAATGGTCGTGAAACGATCTTCTTCAACAACACGTTCTGATAACAAGATCGAATCTTCGAAGTTGTAACCATTCCAAGGCATAAAGGCGACCAGAATATTCTGACCCAGTGCCAGTTCACCTTTATCTGTTGAAGGACCATCAGCCAAAACATCGCCTTTGGCAACAATATCACCCGGCTTAACAATTGGGCGTTGATTGATCGTTGTGCTTTGATTAGAACGGGCATATTTGATCAGGTTGTAGATATCGACGCCTGATTCATTATCTTCCGTTTCATCATCATTAACGCGAATAACAATACGGCTCGCATCGACAGAATCCACTTCACCGCCACGTTTAGCTGTGACCATGACACCGGAATCCTGAGCAACTACACGCTCCATACCAGTACCAACTAATGGTTTGTCAGCACGCAATGTCGGTACAGCTTGACGCTGCATGTTGGATCCCATCAATGCACGGTTAGCGTCATCATGTTCCAGGAATGGAATTAATGAAGCAGCCACCGATACAACTTGACGTGGTGAAACGTCCATCAACTGCACTTGCTCTGAAGGCATTAATGAAAATTCGTTTTTATGACGACATGGAACCATATTATCGGCAATTGAAAAATCATCGTTCAGGTTGATAGTCGCCTGTGCAATGCGGTATTCACCTTCATCAATTGCTGACAGATAAACAATCTCTTCAGTCGCTTTACCATCAATTACTTTACGGTATGGTGTTTCAATAAAACCGTATTGATTGGTTCTGGCATAACATGCCAAAGAGTTAATCAAACCAATGTTTGGACCTTCAGGTGTTTCGATTGGGCAAACGCGACCGTAGTGTGTCGGGTGAACGTCACGAACTT
Source organism: Methylophaga sp. (assembly GCF_030651745.1). The sequence goes on along the minus strand of NZ_JAUSCC010000088.1, from coordinate 5,733 downwards.
CGAAGCCTGCACGTTCACGTGTCAGACCACCTGGCCCTAACGCTGATACACGACGTTTGTGTGTTACTTCGGATAATGGATTGTTTTGATCCATGAACTGCGATAACTGGCTTGAACCAAAGAACTCTTTGATCGCTGCGGCAACAGGTTTAGCGTTGATCAGTTGCTGCGGCATCAAACCTTCAGATTCGGCAATACTTAAACGTTCACGAACTGCACGTTCAACACGAACCAAACCAACACGGAATTGGTTTTCAGCCATTTCGCCAACACTACGTACACGACGGTTACCGAGGTGATCGATATCATCGACCACACCAAATCCGTTACGAATACCGATCAGTTCTTTCAGAACAGCAACAATGTCTTCTTTGGATAAAATACCTTCACCATCAAGCTCTTCACGACCTAAACGGCGGTTGAACTTCATCCGGCCGACATTTGACAGGTCATAACGATCCTGGCTGAAGAACAGGCTGGTAAATAAATTTTGTGCAGCATCTTCTGTTGGTGGCTCACCAGGACGCATCATCCGGTAAATTTCAACTTTTGCTTCTAAAGCACTGCGAGTTTCGTCCAAGCGCAAGGTATCAGACATATAAGGACCGTGGTCCAAATCATTGGCAAAAATCGTATCAATAACGTTAATACCAAAACGCTCAAAACTTTCTAACAAATCACTGGTAATTTCATCATTGGCGTTGGCTAACAGCTCGCCAGTGGCAGGATCAATTACATCTTTAGCAATAACCTTACCTACCAGATAGGTAGCAGGTACTGCCAAAGTCGTCATTGCAGCTTTTTCCATTTGACGAATATGACGGCCAGTAATCTGGCGCTCAGCTTCAACAATTACTTCACCTTCTGGGTTCAGAATTTCAAATGGTACTGACTGACCACGCAGACGCTGTGGTTCCAATGCCAGTTCAAAACCATCACCTTTACGCGTGAATGTATCGTTTTCAAAGAAAATCTCCAGGATTTCCTGGTTACTGTAATCCAGGGCACGCAGAAGAATTGAAGCCGGCAATTTACGACGACGATCGATACGTACAAATACCGCGTCTTTAGGATCAAACTCAAAATCCAACCATGAGCCACGGTATGGAATAACTCGAGCGTTATAGAGAATCTTTCCTGATGAGTGTGTTTTGCCTTTATCACTATCAAAAAACACACCTGGGGAGCGGTGTAATTGTGAAACGATTACACGCTCAGTTCCGTTAATAACGAAGTTACCTTTCTCCGTCATTAATGGGATTTCACCCATGTATACTTCCTGCTCTTTAATGTCTTTGACGACTTTTGATTTTGCAGGGGCGTCTTTATCATAGATAACCAGACGCATTTTTACTCTTAGAGGTGCAGCATAGGTCACACCACGTAGTTGACATTCCTTGACGTCAAAAGCTGGTGTTCCGAGACGATAGCTGACATATTGCAGTTCAGCCATACCAGTGTGACTTTTAATCGGAAACACTGATTCGAATGCCGCATGCAAACCCATTGCATTGCGTTCATCAGCAGGAACGGCCATTTGCAGGAAATCCTGATAGGAATTGACCTGAGTTGCCAGTAAATTTGGAACGGTCAAGACACTTGGACGCTTGCCAAAATCTTTACGAATCCGTTTTTTCTCGGTAAACGTATAAGCCATGTATTACACCTCGAAGAAACACCTGATTTCTTTTAACGGAAATGCAGGTAGGGTCATATATTGTAGGTGGCCGAATGTCGATCGGCCTGCAACGGAAAAAGGCCGGTGACTAAAGTCACCAGCCATTTTCTTTTTCGTGGCAGTAAACTGACCACGATTGTAGGTGTGCTTACTTAAGTTCAGCAGTCGCACCAGCTTCTTGCAATTGTTTCAGAACGTCTTCAGCTTCTGCTTTTTCAACGCCTTCTTTAACAGTTGCTGGAACGCCTTCTACCATGTCTTTAGCTTCTTTCAAGCCCAGACCAGTCAGACCGCGTACAACTTTGATTACGCCAACTTTGTTTTCGCCAAAGCTAGTCATAACAACGTTGAATTCAGTTTGTTCTTCAGCGGCAGCAGCGGCAGCAGCAGGTGCAGCAGCAGCGGCAACAGGAGCAGCAGCAGTTACGCCGAATTTTTCTTCCATTGCTTCGATCAAATCTACGATCTCAACAACTGTCATATTGGAAATCGCTTCCAAGATATCGTCTTTAGATACAGCCATGATATTTTCCTATTTCAAGCTTACAGAATTAAATAAAAGTTACTTATCCGAAATGGATTAAGCAGCTTGTTTTGCGTCGCGAACGGCCGCAAAAGTGCGAACCATTTTGCTGGTAGGCGCTTGCAAAGTACGAACAAATTTTTCGATTGGTGCTTTAAGCGTACCCATGAACATGCTGATAGCTTGATCTTTGGTAGGCATTTTAGCCAAACGGTCTAAATCGGAAGCAGGTAATAACTTGCCACCCAGTGAAACCATTTTGACTTCGAGTTTTTTGTTGTCTTTAGCAAAATCAGCCATGACGCGTGCAACGGCACCTGGATCTTCCATAGAAAAACCAAATACCAAAGGTCCAGTCATTCCTTCCTGCATGCAGGCGAAATCAGTACCTTCAACAGCACGGCGAGCTAATGTATTACGTACTACACGTAAGTAAACATTTTGCTCACGCGCTGCGACTCGCAACGCTGTCATTTCTGAAACAGTCAAACCACGATATTCTGCTGCAACAGCAGAAAACGCAGATGATGCAATTTCAGCGACCTCAGCAACGACGGCCTTTTTACCTTCGAGATTTAAAGCCACCTAAGACCTCCTTAGGTTCACTACTCATAATCAAGTAGCGTGTGTTGCTAACAAAAGAAGTGTTGCCACTTCCACCTTCACGGCATTCAACCTCAGAATTTCTGTAGCTGAACCCGTCTGCGCAGGCAGACTTGCGTCTATTAAATTTTCATGCCTGCGGTCTTAGACGACCCAGTGACAAGCACTGGGCGGTCCAATTTTTTCCCTGGTTTAAGCCAGGAATGATTTATCAACTGCAACGCCTGCACCCATGGTGCTGGAGACGCTGATACGTTTAATGTAAATACCTTTAGCTGAGCTTGGTTTCAGTTTATTCAAATCATCTAATAACGCTAAAAGGTTTTGACGCAAAGCATCAACTTCAAATCCTGCATTACCAATTGAACAATGAATTATCCCAGCTTTATCTGTACGGTAACGAACCTGACCTGACTTAGCATTTTTAACTGCTTCAGCAACGTTTGGTGTAACCGTTCCGACTTTAGGGTTAGGCATCAGACCACGAGGACCTAATACTTGACCTAATGTACCAACGATACGCATTGCATCCGGAGAAGCGATAACAACATCAAAATCCATGTTGCCGGCTTTGATTGATTCAGCCAGATCTTCAAAACCAACGATATCTGCACCAGCTTCTTTTGCCGCATCAGCATTTGCACCTTGTGCAAAAACAGCAACACGAACTGTTTTACCAGTTCCGTTAGGCAATACTGTTGAACTACGTACAACTTGATCAGATTTACGTGGGTCAACACCTAAGTTAATTGCGACATCAATAGATTCAACAAATTTAGCTGAGGCGTTTTCTTTTACAAAACTTAATGCTTCATCAAGCTCAAACACTTTTCCAGCAGTCAGTTTCTCGCGAATAGCGCGACTTCTTTTTCCAAGAGCAGCCATTATTCAACCCCTTCTGTATTCAAACCCATGCTGCGAGCAGTACCGGCAATCGTTCTGACTGCGGCGTCTAAGTCAGCAGCAGACAGATCCGGCATTTTGGCATTGGCAATTTCTTCCAATTGAGCACGGGTAACAGTACCGACTTTATCGGTATTCGGGCGAGCACTACCACTTTTCAGACCAGCTGCTTTCTTCAGCAATACGGCGGCTGGAGGTGTTTTAGTGATGAAAGTAAAGCTTTTATCGTTGTATACAGAAATCACAACTGGGGTAGGCAAGCCTGGCTCCAGATTTTGTGTTTTTGCGTTAAACGCTTTACAGAATTCCATGATGTTCACACCATGCTGACCCAATGCAGGACCAACAGGAGGACTTGGGTTTGCCTGACCAGCTGCAACTTGCAGCTTGATATAGGCCGTTATTTTCTTAGCCATTTTAAACTCCTAAACGGGTACAAACGCCTTGCGGCTCCCCAACAACTTTCCAGTATTACCTGGGCTTCTTTTTTGCCTAGCCTTTAGCGACTTGGCTGAACTCAAGTTCAACCGGTGTGGAACGGCCAAAAATAACCACTTCAACACGCAGCTTACTTTTCTCATAATTGACTTCTTCGACAACGCCGGTGAAATCATTAAACGGACCATCTGTAACACGAACCACTTCGCCTGGTTCAAACAGAACTTTTGGCCGTGGACTTTCAACACCTTCCTGAACACGCTGTAAAATTTGCTCTGCTTCTTTATCGCTAATTGGAGCAGGACGATCACCTGTACCACCAATAAAACGTAAAACGCGTGGCAGATCATTCACTACATGCCAGGTTTCATCATCCATTTCCATGTTGACAAGCACGTAGCCAGGGAAAAACTTGCGCTCACTACGGCGTTTTTGACCTTCTCGCATTTCTACAACTTCTTCAGTCGGAACGAGAATGTCACCAAACTTTTCTTCAAGCCCCATTCGGACCACACGTTCTTCTAAAGAACGTTTTACTTGTCCTTCATAGCCGGAATAGGCTTGTATTACGTACCAGCGTTTACTCATTTCACATCCAGCTTTATAAGGTCAGTGCGCGAACGGCCCAACCTAAAAGTGAGTCATAGGCCCACAACATAATGGCAACAACAATGACCATAACAATTACTACCAGGGTCGTTTGTAAAGTTTCCTGCCGAGTTGGCCAGACGACTTTTCTCACTTCTACCTGGGTATCACCGATGTATGATAACACTGATGCACCCACAGCTGCGCGGGACACAATGAATAAGGAAAGTGCAGCCACCGCAAGGAGGCCAAGCACACGCAGCAATGTTGAATACTCTGAGTGGGTATAAAACAAAGCAATCGCGGCGACCATTAAGGCGGCTGCGACTATCAGTTTGAGTTTATCTGCCATTGTTTTTGTTATTAATCCATCTTGATGAAAACAAAAATGGCAGGCCAGGAGGGAATCGAACCCCCAACCTACGGTTTTGGAGACCGTCGCTCTGCCAATTGAGCTACTGGCCTAACATATGCTCCCATTCGGCTGAGCACCCATGTGCTCAGCCATAAGCATTATATACTATTCGACAATTTTACTAACGACGCCAGCACCAACAGTGCGGCCGCCTTCACGAATAGCAAAACGTAAACCTTCTTCCATCGCAATCGGATTGATTAAGGTTACGTCCATCTTGACGTTGTCACCAGGCATGACCATTTCAATACCTGCTGGTAATTCACAGGCACCGGTAACGTCGGTGGTACGGAAATAAAACTGTGGGCGATATCCATTGAAAAATGGTGTATGACGTCCACCTTCGTCTTTCGACAAAATGTACACTTCCGCTTCAAACTTGGTGTGTGGCTTGATAGTGCCCGGGTGCGCTAATACTTGACCACGGTCAACATCTTCACGTTTGGTACCACGTAACAACACACCAACGTTATCGCCTGCTTGACCTTGGTCCAGCAATTTGCGGAACATTTCAACACCTGTGCAGGTGGTTTTTTGCGTGTCTTTGATACCAACGATTTCTAATTCGTCGCCAACTTTAACAAT
>NZ_JAUSCC010000082.1 GCF_030651745.1 Methylophaga sp. | reverse complement strand
TCCTGATTGACGTCACCTAACAGTGCATCAAGTCCTCTGCCTAATCCTCTTTTTTTACTTACCATGCTAGGAATACCTGTCTGTTAGCTTGCTGATGTTGCTTTTTTATCACGACGCATCAATTCACTGGCCAGTGCCATGTAAGCAATTGAGCCTCGCGAAGTCCTGTCATAATTTAACACAGGCAGGCCATGGCTGGGCGCTTCCGCTAAGCGAACATTTCGTGGAATTATCGAATGAAAGACTTTGTTTTGAAAATGACTGATCAACTGACGTGAAACCTGATTGGCGAGGTTATTACGCGCATCAAACATGGTTCGCACCATGCCGGTGACTTCTAAAGCGGGATTGGCACGTTGTTTAACTCTTTCAATAGTGCGCAGCAAAGAGGTCAAACCTTCCAACGCGTAATACTCACATTGAATAGGTATTAATACACCTTTAGAGGCCACCAGAGCGTTGACCGTTAACATGCTCAATGATGGCGGGCAGTCGATCAGAATGAAGTCGTATTTTTCTTTGCTGGATTCCAGCGCTAATCTGAGACGGTGTTCACGTAGTTTGATGTCCAGCAATTGGACTTCGGCAGCCGTAAGATCGGTGTTGGTGGGCATCACATCAAAGCCAAGACCTTCGGGACGAATGATGGCATCGCTGGCTTTGGCTTCCGCCATAATGACTTCGTAACTGCTGACTTCAATGGCATCTTTATCAATGCCGCAGCCGGTGGTCGCATTACCTTGCGGATCCAAATCAATCATCAGCACTTTTTTGCCCGAATCAGCAAGTGAAGCCGCCAGATTTACTGTGGTCGTGGTTTTACCGACACCACCTTTCTGATTGGTAACCGCAAATATATTTCCCACTGATACTAATCCTTAATCAGTCTTACCAGATGCCTCTCAGCCTGATCTCCCGGTACTCTCAGCGCTACAACATCTTGCAGTTTGAAACCGTTTTGAACCGCTGCCAGTTCTTGTTCAGGGTATACGCCTTTCATCAATATCAGGCTGCCCGCATCATCGCAGTGTCTTGCGGCTAAATCAATAATCTCGGCAATGGTAGCAAATGCTCTGGCAGTAACAACTTCTACCTTGGGCAGGCTTATTTGTTCGACTCGCCCATGTACTACCGTGACATTATTCAATTTCAATTCAGCTTTTACTTGCTGTAAAAAACGTGTCTTTTTGATATTGCTGTCTAGCAAGGTCACGGCCATTTGCGGAAAACAGATGGCAATGGGAATACCGGGAAGCCCAGCGCCACTGCCAACATCTAACAAGCTTTTACAGTTCAGGTAAGGAATGAGCGATAAGCTGTCGAGGATATGCCGTGTCAGCATGCTTTGCGGATCACGTACTGAGGTCAGGTTATAAACCTTGTTCCATTTTTGCAGCAGTGCAAGATAATCCAGCAATAAGGTTTTTTGTTCGTCGGAAAGTTGTAATTGCAGTTCTGCACAGCCCGCATCGAGCTGTGCTTTTAAATCGAATCCCATCAGCTCGCTTCACTCCAGCCTGAACGTTTCAGATGAACTAACAATAATGAAACGGCAGCAGGGGTTACTCCCGAAATCCGCGCTGCTTGTCCTAAACTTTGTGGTTTGGCATTTTGCAGCTTTTCCCGAACTTCGTTGGATAAGCCACGTACATTTTTATAATCCAAATCGGCCGGTAGCGTGGTACTTTCATTACGTTGCAGGCGATTCACCTCATTTTGCTGGCGATTGATATAGCCAGCGTATTTCACTTGAATCATCACCTGCTCGGCTACGTCATCGGCGACTGATTGCTCTTCATCCAATAATGTCATCAAGCCCTGATAATCCACACTGGGTCGACGTAGTAATTCGATTGCTGTACTGCTTTTTGCCAGAGGTTCACCCAGCACTGAAATAGCGCGCTGCTGATCGATTTTATCTGCCGATACTCGTGTGGTATTCAAGCGGGTATTTTCCGCCTCTATCGCTTCCAGCTTGGCACTGAATATAGCCCAACGCTCATCATCGACAATGCCTAACTGACGACCAATTGGTGTCAGACGTGAATCGGCATTATCTTCACGTAACATCAAGCGATATTCCGCACGGCTGGTGAACATACGATACGGCTCTTTAGTGCCAGAGGTGATCAAGTCATCAATTAATACACCGATATAGGCTTCATCACGACGTGGATACCAGGGTTCCAGCTCACGTGCCTGCAATCCGGCATTCAGACCAGCAATCAAACCCTGGGCAGCAGCTTCTTCATAGCCTGTCGTACCATTAATCTGCCCGGCGAAGAATAGGCCAGGCATATGTTTGGTTTCCAGCCACGGTGTTAAATCACGCGGATCGAAAAAGTCATATTCGATGGCATAGCCTGGACGAGTGATATGGGCATTTTCCAAACCCTTCATTGAACGCACAATTTCGTATTGCACATCAAACGGCAGACTGGTGGAAATACCGTTGGGATAGACTTCATTGCAATCCAGACCTTCCGGTTCAAGGAAAATTTGGTGAGAATTACGATCAGCAAAGCGCACCACTTTATCTTCAATCGATGGACAATAACGCGGACCAATACCTTCAATTTCACCACTGTACATTGGTGAACGATCCAGGTTGTTACGGATCACTTCATGGGTTTTTTCATTGGTATGCGTGATATGGCAGGAAATCTGTCTTGGATGATGTTCACGTTTGCCGAGGAAAGAGAATACTGGTGTTGGATAATCACCTGGTTGTTCGGCTAACTGTGAAAAATCAATGCTGTTTGTAGCGATACGTGGTGGTGTACCGGTTTTCAGGCGATCAACGCGAAATGGCAACGCACGTAAACGTTCCGCTAAGGCAACAGAAGCAGGATCGCCAGCGCGACCACCTTGATGACGTTGCAAACCAATATGGATAACACCACCAAGGAAAGTACCAACTGTGAGCACAACGGTCTTAGCCCCGAACCGCAAACCGGATTGGGTGACCACACCCGCAACACGGTCGTTTTCCACGATCAAATCATCGACCGCTTGTTGGAATAAATAGAGATTAGGTTGTGACTCGAGTACTGCACGAACCGCCGCACGGTAGCGAACACGATCAGCCTGAGCACGAGTCGCTCTAACTGCTGGGCCTTTGCTGGCATTAAGAATTCTGAATTGGATACCGGCACGATCAGCAGCTTTGGCCATGATGCCGCCAAGGGCATCAATCTCTTTAACCAGATGACCTTTACCAATACCACCAATTGCCGGGTTACAGCTCATTTGACCGAGGGTTTCGATGTTTTGTGTGAGCAATAGCGTTTTTACACCCTGACGAGCCGCTGCTAATGCAGCTTCGGTACCGGCATGGCCGCCGCCAACGACTATAACGTCATATTGATCCTGATACTGCATAACTCACCCACGACAAAACATATAAAAAGACTGAGGATTTTAACATGGCAGTCATAATCTTTGCCTAATATTTCAATCATTTATGGTCAGATTTCGCTAAAAATCCGTGCAATCTGGCTATCCATTTTTAACAAACTCACTGGACAGTGTAACGATGATTGAAAAAAACACCGGCATCAAACGCTTAATGTTTGCTTTGGTTTATTCATTACAGGGACTGTATGCCGGAATTCGCTATGAATCAGCATTCCGCCAGGAATTTATTCTGCTGTTATTACTGGGCGTAGTCAGCTTTTTCCTTGATGTCACACCAGCTGAAAGGTTGTTGATGATAGCCTCTCTGGTCGCTGTGTTAATTGTTGAAGCACTTAACTCGGCCATTGAGTGTGTGGTCGATAGAGTGAGCACCGATGTTCACAAACTGTCTGGCCGAGCCAAGGATTATGGATCGCTTGCGGTGTTATTAACCTTATTACTCAGTGCCGCTACCTGGTTGATGATTTTGTTGGATTAGCGCTTTGGTAGGCCCAGAACATCATAGCCGCACCTGCAACAATCATCGGGACGCATAGCAACTGCCCCATGGTGAACCAATCAAACGCCAGATAGCCGTATTGCGGATCGGGAACCCGGAAAAACTCTGCTATAAAACGGAAACAACCATAACCTAATAAAAACAACCCTGATACCGCTGCACGTGGTCGAGCCTTTGCTGAGAACAACCACAAAATAATAAACAGTAACAAACCTTCAAGCATGGCTTGATAAAGCTGTGAGGGGTGGCGAGCTAACGGTCCTCCGGTTGGAAATACCATTGCCCACGGCACATCCGATACCCGGCCCCATAATTCGCCATTAATAAAATTACCTATCCGGCCAAAAAACAAACCTAATGGCACTAATGGTGCTGCGAAGTCACTGATTTGAAAAAAGGACTTACCTGACTTGCGACCAAATAGCCAAATTGCAACAAGTACACCAATTAAACCACCATGGAACGACATGCCTCCCTGCCAGACTTTGAATAAATTCAGTGGGTTATCAAGCACATTCGGTAAATCGTAAAATAAAGCATAGCCAATCCGGCCACCCAAAATCACCCCAATTGCACCATAAAAAAGCAAATCTTCTACCTGGGATTTCTCCCAACCATGAGCTTCGGCTCTCCATCTGCCCAGCATCCAGGCTGCAACAAAACCAAACAGGTACATCAAGCCATACCAATGGATGGCTAATGGCCCAAGCTCAAGGGCAACTGGATCAATCTGTGGATAATTCATTTGTCGTTCTCATCTTCGTAGGTGCAGGCATCATAACAAGCCAGCTATTAATCTTCATTAACAGAATTTGCACCGTTTTTGTGCGATACAATTTCGTCGACGCACCAAAATAACTCTTTTGAAAACGGCCAGACAACTGCAAATCTTATTAAACCAATGAAATATAATGCTTTTTTAAAAGTGGCATGTAAACTGCGTTAGTTGTGGCAGTCTGAATACACGATGTTGTAAAAAATCAACGCATCGGATTCAACAAGACTAAAAACAATTCAAACGAGGAGATATAAATGAAATTCAAAACGCTCTCAGCAATGTGTCTTGCTGCTACAACTGTTTTAGCCACTTCATCAGCAATGGCATGGGAAAGCGAAGACGGTCAACACAGCACCAGTGCAAGTGTTGAATTGGCATCGGATTATGTATGGCGTGGTGTGTCACAAACATTAAACAAGCCAGCTATTTCTGGTAGTTTTGACTACGAGCATGCCAGTGGTTTTTATGCCGGTACCTGGGCTTCAAATGTAGATTTTGATGATGATGCCTCTAGCGAGATCGATATCTACGCAGGTTTTGCCGGTGAGTTCGGCGAGTCAGGCATCGGTTTTGACATCGGTGTACTTCGCTACATGTACCCAGGCGAAGCCACTCTTAACTGGAATGAAGTGGTTGGTTCACTGAGTTACAGCTATTTCACTTTCGGTGTTGCACATTCTGGTGATGTTTTTGGCACCAGTGAGACCGGCACATATTACAGCCTTGGTTTTGATTACGATCTTCCTATGGATATTGGCTTCTCTGCTGGCATCGGTTATTACGACTTCAACAGCAGTGTAACTGAGTCTGGTGATCCGAATAGCTACAGAGATTACATGGTAGGTATTTCGAAAGAAATGATCGGGCTTGATTTTGGTTTAACCTATACTAGCAGTGACAGTGATGGTAAAAAAATCTTCGGCAAACGTTATGCTGATGACCGTCTGATTCTGACTGTCGGTAAAACATTCTAAGACCTTATCTGTGGACCGCCTTGCTTAGCAAGGCGGTTTATTCTAAAGAAGGAATACGCTTATGAAACAAGTTGTAGCAATTATCAAGCCCTTCAAGCTTGATGATGTCCGCGAATCACTCTCCGAAATCGGCGTGCAAGGTTTAACGGTTTCTGAAGTAAAAGGATTTGGACGTCAAAAAGGTCACACTGAGTTATACAGGGGTGCGGAGTATGTTGTAGATTTCCTGCCTAAGTTAAAACTGGAAATCGCAATTGATGACAGCATCGTAGAACAAGTTATCGAAGCTATCATTAAAGGTGCTAACACTGGCAAAATCGGTGATGGCAAAATCTTCGTTTACCCACTCGAGCAAGTGGTTCGGATTCGCACTGGCGAAACCGGCCCAGATGCCCTGTAAGCTTAGGGAGTATAGAAAATGGAAAATGAAATCTTTGAACTCCAATATGCCTTAGATACCTTTTATTTTGTAATAAGTGGTGCCTTTGTCATGTGGATGGCAGCTGGTTTTTCCATGCTTGAAGCCGGTCTGGTTCGAGCTAAAAATACCACTGAAATCCTGACTAAAAACGTCATGTTGTTTGCCATTGCTTGCACCATGTACATGATTGTTGGTTACAGCATTATGTATGATGGCGGAATCTTCCTTTCCGGCATTCTAGGTGATGGTGTTGCCGAAGACTGGACATACTCTCCTTCTGCAGACTTTTTCTTCCAAGTCGTGTTTGTTGCCACAGCCATGTCTATTGTTTCAGGTGCGGTAGCGGAACGTATGAAGCTCTGGTCATTTGCAGCATTTGCTGTCGTTTTGACAGGCTTTATCTATCCTTTACAAGGCAGCTGGACTTGGGGTGAACAAGATGTATTTGGTTTGTTCAACCTTGGTGAACTTGGCTATCTTGATTTTGCTGGCTCTGGTATCGTTCACATGGCCGGTGCTGCTGCAGCATTAGCAGGTGTTATCTTGCTGGGCGCTCGTAAAGGTAAATATGGTCCAAACGGCGAAGTTCGCCCAATTCCGGGTGCAAATCTACCATTAGCTACTCTGGGCACATTCATTTTATGGATGGGTTGGTTTGGCTTTAACGGTGGTTCAGTGTTAGCCACAGCCTCTGTTGCTGATGCAAATGCTGTTGCCATTGTGTTTATGAACACCAATGCCGCTGCGGCTGGTGGTGTAATTGCTGCACTGATCGTTGCCAAACTGCTGTTTGGTAAAGCTGACTTAACCATGATTCTGAATGGTGCTTTAGCTGGTCTGGTTGCAATTACTGCTGGCCCTGATACACCAACTCCTTTGATGGCGACCATCATCGGTGCGGTTGGTGGTGCCATTGTGGTGTTCTCAATCGTCTTTATGGATAAAGTTAAAATTGACGACCCAGTCGGTGCTATCTCTGTGCATGGTGTAGTTGGTATTTGGGGTCTGCTGGCAGTGCCACTGACCAATCCAGATGCCACTTTCTCAGCACAAATCATCGGTGCAGTAACCATCTTTGTTTGGGTATTTGGCGCCAGCTTAATTGTCTGGGGAGTACTGAAAATGATTATGGGTCTGCGTGTGACCGAAGAAGAAGAATACGAAGGTGTGGATTTGGTGGAATGTGGTATGGAAGCATACCCAGAGTTCACTAATAATTCTAACTAAGTTATTCTCGACACAACAAAAAAGGGCAGGTTTATCCTGCCCTTTTTTATGTCTGTAAACCAGCAATAGCTAGCAACTTCCTCATCGTAATTTAAACATTATTGGTGGTACTGAACACTCTCTGCATGCACTGCATCCACTAACGCTGCGACGTGTTCTGGGTTAATCGTCGGATGAATACCGTGGCCCAAATTAAACACATGGCCACTGCCGTGACCATAGGCTTTGAGAATTTCTTTTACTTCTGTTTTTATTCGTTCCGGCTGAGCGTATAACACGCAAGGATCCATATTGCCCTGCAAGGCGACTTTGTCACCAACCTGATAACGTGCCGATGAGATATCGGTCGTCCAGTCCAAACCTAAGGCATCCGCCCCGGCTTCAGCCATATGACTCAGCCATTGGCCACCGCCTTTGGTGAACATCGTTACCGGTACTCGTCTTCCTTCATTTTCTTTGGTCAGTCCGCTGATAATCTGCTGCATATAGGCCAAAGAAAACTCTCTGTAATTAGGCCCACTTAACGCGCCGCCCCAGGTATCAAATAACATCAAAGCCTGAGCTCCCGCGGCAATTTGAGCATTTAAGTAAGCAGTTACAGACTTGGCAAGCACTGATAACAAGTCATGCATCACTTCCGGAGCATCAAACATCATGGCTTTGATTTTAGCGAAATCCTTACTCGAACCACCCTCAACCATATAACAAGCCAAGGTCCACGGACTGCCACTAAAACCAATTAACGGCACTTTGCCATCAATTTCCCTGCGGGTAAGGCGAATAGCATCCATCACATAACCCAGACTGTCTTCCATATCCGGCACACTAAGATTGGCTACATCCGCGGCACTACGTACTGTTTTATGAAATTTGGGTCCTTCCCCAGAAACAAAATGCAGCCCCAGCCCCATGGCATCAGGAATCGTCAAAATATCGGAAAAAATAATCGAGGCATCGAGATCGTAACGTCGAAGTGGCTGCAGGGTGACTTCACAAGCCAGCTCCGGCGTAGTGCACAACGTCATAAAATCACCGGCTTTTTCACGTACCTGACGATATTCAGGTAGATACCTGCCAGCCTGACGCATAATCCAAATGGGAGTTTTATCGACCGGTTGCTTTAATAAAGCACGCAGATAACGATCATTTTTTAATTCGGACACCGAAGCACCTTTTTTGTTGATGGCAATTCCCAATCTCAGAAACAAAATCGCACTGAGCGATCATACTCCAGGGTCTGTTGATCTTTCATAGCCACCACTGCTGGAGGCTATTTTTTCGTCCAACAAGGCGGAAATGATGCGATGTAGTTGTTCTACATAAGTCATTTCCAACGCCGTTGGGCGGAAAAATAGTCCCAGCCCTTCGGGTTGTGGCTGAAAATACACCACTCTGCGTTGCTCGTCATTTATTTAGAGCGACTAAACTGCATTCCTCGCGTCTTGATTGGTGTATTTTCAGTCACAACAGAGGCGGCTATGAAAGATCAACAGACCCTAGCTGACCAACACAGTGCGATAAGATTGCCACGGGTTCAGATAAAACTGGAGAGTTAAACTTCCAGATATTCAAGAATACCTTCAGCCGCCTGGCGACCTTCCCAAACAGCGGTAACCACTAAATCAGATCCACGCACCATATCGCCACCGGCAAAGATTTTCGGGTTAGTGGTTTGATAAGCGCAAGCACCTTCAGCCGGGGCAACCACACGGCCACCATCATCAATGCTGACATTGAATTTCTCAAACCATGGAGCCGGACTTGGACGGAAACCAAAGGCAATAACAACGGCATCGGCTGGAATAATTTCTTCACTGCCAGGTACCGGTTCCGGACGACGGCGGCCACGTTCATCTGGCTCACCCATTGCTGTAGTCACCACTTTTACACCGGTAACTTTATTGCCATCACCAACAATTTCAATCGGCTGACGATTCCACATGAACTCCACGCCTTCTTCACGCGCATTATTCACTTCACGGCGTGAGCCAGGCATGTTTTCTTCATCACGGCGGTAGGCACAGATAACACTGGTTGCACCCTGGCGAATCGCTGTACGATTACAGTCCATAGCAGTATCGCCACCGCCAAGCACAACTACTTGTTTACCTTCTAATGAAACATAATTTTCGGAAGGCAGTTCCAGTAGCTTTTTATTGTTCGCAACCAGATAGGGTAAAGCTTCATAAACACCGGGTAATTCTTCACCCGGGAAGCCGCCTTTCATATAAGTGTAAGTCCCCATACCCAGGAAAACAGCATCGTATTCTTCAAGCAAAGCATCAAATTCAATGTCTTTACCCACTTCTATATTTAAGCGGAATTCAATGCCCATACCTTCCATGACTTCGCGGCGACGTTTAACAACTTCTTTTTCCAACTTGAATTCTGGAATACCAAAGGTCAGCAAGCCACCAATTTCCGGGTAGCGATCAAAGACTACTGGCTTTACACCATTACGAATCAATACATCCGCCGCACCTAATCCTGCAGGCCCTGCACCAATCACCGCAACACGTTTACCCGTATCCACAACCTTGGACAAATCAGGACGCCAGCCTTGTGATAATGCGGTATCAGTAATGTATTTTTCCACTGAGCCAATGGTTACGGCACCAAAACCGTCATTTAAGGTACAAGCACCTTCACATAAACGATCCTGAGGGCAAACCCGACCACAGATTTCTGGCAACGTATTGGTCTGGTGAGCCAGTTCAGCGGCCTGTTCCAGGTTGCCTTCACTGATCAGTTTCAGCCAGTTTGGAATGTAGTTATGTACCGGACACTTCCACTCACAGTAGGGATTACCACATTCCAGACACCGGTCAGCCTGTTCAGCTGCTTGAGGTGCATCAAATTGCCCGTAAATTTCACCAAATTGCTGTTTGCGAACATTTGCATCCAGTTTTTTAGGGTCAACACGACCTACATCTAAAAATTGAAACGTATTTTTTTTCATCGTTATTATGTTTTACCAGTTGTATCAGGCCGCTTTGGTGGCGATTTTCAATAAACCATCCAATGACGCTGCTTTGGGTTTGACCAGCCAGAATGCTTTAATCGCTTGTTCAAAACGATCCAAGATCTGGTGCGCCCAGACACTACCGGTTTCACGCACGTGGTCTTCAATAAGGCCTTTTAGATGCAAGGCGACTTCAGACATTTCGTCACCGTCAATCCGCACCAATTCAACCAGCTCTTCGTTATAACGCTCAGCAAAGGTGTTATCCAAATCCAATACGTAAGCCAGACCGCCAGTCATGCCGGCACCAAAGTTCAGGCCTGTTTCGCCCAATACGGCAACGACACCACCGGTCATATATTCACAACCGTGATCACCCACACCTTCAACAACGGCAACAGCACCAGAATTACGCACGGCAAAACGTTCACCAGCTTTACCCGCAGCATATAACTCGCCACCTGTCGCACCGTATAAACAAGTATTACCGATAATGCTGGCATTTTGTGTTTCGAAATCGCTTTCCGGTGACGGATAGATACTCAGTTTGCCAGCAGCCATGCCTTTACCAACATAGTCATTGGCATCGCCTTCCAGGCGCATTTCCAGACCGCCAGCATTAAATACACCAAAGCTTTGTCCGGCAGAACCTTTCAGGTTCAGACGGATAGGTTTATCAGCCATGCCGTAGTTGCCATGTAATTTGGCAATTTCACCGGATAAACGTGCACCGATTGAACGGTTAATGTTACGAATGTTGTAACTGAACTCACCGCTGGTTTTATTAACGATAGTATCTTTAATATCAACTACCATCTGCTCTGCCAATTCACCTTTATCATAAGGTTCATTTTTCGGCTCAAGGCAGAATTGTGGCTTGTCTTCAGGAACACCTGCATTTGACAATAAAGGTTGCAGATCCAGTCCGCGCTGTTTATCGGTGGTTCCAGGTAACACTTCAAGTAAGTCGGTGCGACCGATCAGGTCCTGCAAACTGCGAACACCAAGTTTTGCCAACCATTCACGGGTTTCGCGAGCGACAAACTGGAAGTAGTTCATCACCATTTGTGGCAGACCGATAAAGTGCTGGGTACGCAGCTTTTCATTCTGCGTAGCAACACCGGTTGCACAGTTATTCAAATGACAGATCCGCAGGTATTTACAACCTAACGCCACCATTGGTCCAGTTCCAAAGCCAAAGCTTTCAGCCCCCAGAATGGCAGCCTTGATAACATCAAGACCCGTTTTCAGGCCACCGTCAGTTTGCAGACGTACTTTGTCACGTAAATCGTTGGCACGCAGCGTTTGATGGGCTTCGCTCAAACCAAGCTCCCAAGGGCCGCCGGCATATTTGACCGAAGTCAGTGGGCTGGCACCGGTACCACCGTCATAACCAGAGATAGTAATCAAATCGGCATAGGCTTTTGCTACACCTGCAGCCACGGTTCCAACACCGGCTTGCGATACCAGTTTTACCGATACCAATGCATCAGGGTTAACCTGTTTCAAATCGAAGATCAGCTGCGCCAGATCTTCAATCGAATAAATATCATGATGCGGCGGTGGTGAAATCAACGTTACACCTGGCACAGAATGGCGCAGCGTAGCAATCATCTGATTAACTTTGCCGCCCGGTAACTGACCACCCTCACCCGGCTTAGCACCTTGAGCGATTTTGATCTGTAATACTTCGGCATTGACCAGATAATGTGGGGTTACACCAAACCGGCCTGAAGCAATCTGTTTGATTTTGGAAACGCGTTCGTTACCAAAACGATCCGGATCTTCACCACCTTCGCCCGAATTTGAACGACCACCTAAACGGTTCATCGCAATAGCTAAAGCTTCATGTGCTTCAGGTGATAAGGCTCCTAAAGACATACCTGCACTGTCAAAGCGTTTGAGAATAGCGCCGGTATCTTCAACTTCTTCGATATCTAATGGCGTATCGGCCAATTTAACATCAAGCAGATCGCGCAACACCATCGCCGGACGCTCGTTCACTAACGCGGCATAAGTTTTATAGTCATCGTAACTGCCGCCTTGAACGGCTTTTTGCAATGTTCCGATAACGTCTGGGTTGTAGGCGTGATATTCACCACCATGGATGAATTTCAGTAAACCGCCTTGCTCACGTTTTTTACGTTGATTCCAGGCAAGTTTAGACAGTTGTATTTGATCTTGATGCAGGGCTTCAAAATCTGCACCATTAACGCGGCTGGTCGTAGCAGTAAAGCACTTGTCGACTACCGCATCGTTCAAACCAACGATTTCAAACAGTTGTGCTCCACGATAGCTGGCTATGGTTGAAATACCCATTTTCGAGGTAATTTTGAACAGACCTTTATTAATGCCCTTACGGTAGTGACGGCATAACTTGGCATGTTCGATATCTTTGATTTCATTGGTAGCACGCAGATCCTGCAAGCAAGCGTATGCCAGATAAGGATAAATTGCGGTTGCACCATAGCCCAGTAGCACACCGAAATGATGTGGATCACGAGCGGTAGCGGTTTCAATAATCAGATTGGCGTCGCAGCGTAAGCCGGATTTAATCAGATGCTGATGCACCGCACCGGTTGCCAATAAGGCGTGAACCGGCAATGTGTCTTTGGAAATATCGCGATCACTTAGAATCAATACAACATTGCCATCACGGACAGCTTGTTCTGCCTCCGCACAAATTGCATCAATCGCTTTCTCCAGGCCGACTTCTGGCTGGTAATTCAACGAAATCCGATGCGATTTATATTCCGGATCGGTGTCGCCCAGTTTGAGAATTTGCTTAAACAGCTTTTCAGTCAATACTGGAGAATCAAGCACCACCCGTTGTGCGTGATCTTCGCCTTCTTCAAACAGATTACGTTCCTGACCAATACAGGTTTCCAGTGACATAACAATGTTTTCACGCAATGGATCGATCGGTGGATTGGTCACCTGCGCGAACTGTTGACGGAAAAAGTCGTATAACGAACGGACTTTCTGTGACATGACCGCAAACGGGCTATCGTCACCCATTGAACCGACAGCTTCCTGGCCAATCTCACCTAATACACGGATGACCTGATCACGCTCTTCAAAGCTTACACCGAACATTTTTTCAAACACTTCAAGCTCTTCACCTTGAATTTCAGGCAAAGTATGCTCGTCGTCTTTTTCGGTGTCCTGCAGTCGCTGCAGATTATTATTCAGCCACTCGCCATAAGGCTGGGCGTTTTTCAGCATATTGTTGATATCTTCCGGCATCAACAACTCACCGGTCTGAGTATCAACCGCCAGCATTTGACCTGGTTTCAGACGGCCTTTGGCTACAACATCTTCTGGTTGATAGTTGTAAACACCCACTTCCGAAGCGAGAGTAATGTGACGATCTTTGGTAATAACATAGCGCGCCGGACGTAAACCATTACGATCCAGCGTACATGCAGCATAACGACCATCTGTGATAACCACACCTGCAGGACCATCCCATGGTTCCATATGCATTGAGTTAAAGTCATAGAAGGCTTTCAGATCAGCATCCATTGTCGGATCATTCTGCCAGGCTGGTGGAATCAGCAAACGCATGGCACGGAACATACTTACGCCACCCGCCAGCAAGGCTTCCAGCATATTATCCATGCTGGATGAGTCGGAACCAGTGGTGCCGACTAATGGACGGATGTCTTCCATGTTTTCAATTAACGAGGTCGCAAACTTGGCACCACGAGCCAAAGCCCAGTTACGGTTACCTTGTACGGTATTGATTTCACCGTTGTGCGCCAGATAACGGAATGGCTGAGCCAAACGCCATTGCGGCCAGGTGTTGGTAGAGAAGCGCTGATGGAATACGCAAATAGCTGTTTCCATACGCTCGTCACCGAGATCTTTGTAAAACACCGGCAAGTAAGACGGCATTACCAGACCTTTATATGACACCACTTGTGATGACAAGGTTGGAATGTAGAAATCTTTGTCGTCAGTGATGGCTTTTTCTGCTTTACGGCGTGCGATGTAAAGATTGCGTTCAAACGCAGCAGCATCCATAGACTCGCCAGCATTAACAAATACATGCCGCATCTTCGGCAGTAAACGTAATGCTTCCTGACCACAGGCTGTTTCCGCATCGACCGGCACTTCGCGCCAGCCTAATACTTGCAGGCCTTGTTCAGTGAGTTTTTCGGTAACGGCATCCTGCGCTAACTGTGCTTTGTTGTCGTCCTGTGACAGAAAAACCATACCGACTGCGTAATGCGGTGCCAATGAAAAGCCAAGCTCTTCAGCAATCGCTTTAAAGAAACTGTCGGGCTTTTTCAGCAATAAACCGCAACCGTCTCCGGTCTTACCGTCAGCTCCGATTGCGCCACGATGGGTCAAGTTACCCAAAGCTTCAATGGCGGTTTTAACCAGCCAATGGCTAGGCTTACCATCCATTTGGGCAATCATTCCGAATCCGCAGTTATCGCGCTCAAATTCAGGTCTGTAGAGACCTTGTGTTAGTTCTGTTGGCTGACTCACGTCACATACCTTCATCGTTTGTTAGCGCCGTCGCAGCTCCATTCCGGTGGTTAAACCGGCACAGCTATGTCAAAACTGAGGAGCGTCGCACAAAAACACGGCAGAAAGGATCACCTAGTATAACGATTGATCCAGCACCATTCAATTCTAGCTACGTTTTTAGACCGTGCTATCAGCAGTAAATTTTCCTATTTTCAATAAAATAGCTAAAATGCACTGCTTTTCTGACAATACAATCGGACTAACAATGGACAAACCACTGGTAGGTGTAGTGATGGGCAGCAATAGTGACTGGCCTGTCATGCAAAAAGCCGTGGAGCAACTTGAAGCTTTCGGCGTTGCCTATGAAACACAAGTTGTCTCCGCACACCGCACACCTGATCTGCTGACCGAGTATGCCAAAACGGCTAAAGCTAAAGGTTTACGCTGTATTATCGCTGGTGCCGGTGGTGCTGCCCATTTACCCGGCATGCTCGCTGCGAATACATTAGTACCCGTTCTTGGCGTACCCGTTCCATCTCGCTACCTTAAAGGTCAGGATTCGTTATTATCCATTGTGCAAATGCCGAAGGGAATACCAGTAGCGACCTTTGCCATCGGTGAAGCTGGTGCCGCCAATGCTGCCCTGTTTGCCATCGCCCAGTTATCTATTCATGACAAAAAACTGGAAGCTAAACTCGAGCAGTTTCGTAAAAGTCAGCATCAGGCCGTTCTCGACATGACGCTGCCCCCACTAGCCTAGAACTGAGGACGTAAATGATTTTACCAGGTGCCACATTAGGAATGCTGGGCGGCGGTCAATTAGGCCGCATGTTTACTACCGCAGCCCAGACAATGGGCTATAAAGTCATTGTGCTGGATCCGGATAAAAACAGCCCTGCCGGTATTATTGCTGATCAGCATATCTGTGCGGCTTATACCGACGAGTCCGCCCTCAGCGAACTTGCTCAACTTTGTGCTGCCATCACTACCGAGTTTGAAAATATTCCTGCCAGCACCTTAGCCTTTCTTGAACAGCGAACTGTGGTTCACCCCTCTTCATCCGCGCTGGCCAGCACGCAGAACCGGAATGTTGAAAAAAACTTTATTCGTGCTCAGGGTATCGCCACCGTTCCCTTTGTAAAAATTCACTCTACTGATGATATTGATAGCATCGGTGATCAGATTACGTTTCCGGCCATTCTGAAAGTGGCAACTTTTGGTTACGATGGCAAAGGCCAGATTGTTTGTGAAGATTTCTCTGCCGTGCATGCGGCATTTAATGCTATGGGTCAAAAAGAATGTGTTCTGGAACAACGTATTGATCTGGAGCGTGAAATATCAGTTGTGTTGGCTCGCGGCCAGGATGGCCAGATAACCGCCTTTCCGGTTGCCGAAAATGTGCATATCAATGGCATTTTGCATTCTACGACTGTGCCGAGCATTGCAGCGCAATCTCAACAGCAAACGGCTATTGAGATGGCCTGTAAACTGGCTGAAGGACTATCTTACGTTGGCACCATGGCGGTTGAGTTTTTTGTCTCCAAACACGGCGAAATTATTGCCAATGAAATCGCGCCCAGACCGCATAATTCCGGTCACTACACCCTGGACGCCTGTCGCACCTCGCAATTTGAACAACAAGTACGCATGCTTTGCGGTCTGCCAGCCGGAACTGCAGAATTAATTTCGCCAGTGGTGATGATTAATTTATTGGGTGATGTGTGGGGCAATAGCCAGCCACATTGGGATAAACTGCTTGCCCAGCCAGATATCAAGCTGCATTTGTATGGAAAAAAAGAAGCACGCGCTGGTCGCAAGATGGGGCACTTTAATGTACTTGCTGCCGACACAACATCGGCAATGGAGCTTGCCAGCCAGACCTTTGATGCCATCAAAGCTGATTAATGCACAACATTACTATCACCTATTGCACACAATGCCGCTGGATGCTGCGCGCTGCCTGGATGGCCCAGGAGCTACTCACCACCTTTGACGGCGAGATTACAGAATTAACGTTAAAACCGGGTACCGGCGGCGTTTTTGAGGTAACTGCAGATGATGTGTTGGTCTGGTCAAGAAAACAGGAAGGCCGCTTCCCGGATATTACAGAACTTAAACAACGCGTCCGTGACGTCATTGCTCCAGAACAGGATTTAGGTCATTCCGATAAGAAAAAGTAATAACTGGATCTGTGTGGGAAAAAAAGGGACGTAAAAACGTCCCTTTTTTTGCCCTTTAAGCGCCTTCCACTTTGACACTGTAACCGCAATCTTTCTGCGGACAGACTTTTTCAGTACCTTTGCTCTTGGTGGTTTTTATACTCAAAATCGGCCAATTACAATTTGGACAAGGCTCTGCGACCGGCTCATTCCATATCGCATAATCACAGGTTGGATATTCCGAGCAGGAATAAAACACTTTGCCGCGTCGTGATTTACGGGTAAGGATCTCTCCTTTTTTACATTTCGGGCATTCAACACCGGTTTTATCCGGTTGTTCCAACGATTCAATATGCTTACATTTCGGATAGCTGCTGCAGCCGATAAATTTTCCGTACTTACCGGTACGCACCCATAGATCCGATTCGCATTTAGGACATTTACGACCTTCTACGACTTCCGGTTCACTGGCTGTTGTTTCTTCACCATCAATATTACGCGTGTAATCGCATTCTGGATAACCGGTACAACCGATGAAACGGCCACTTCGACCCAACCGGCTGGAGAGTTTTTTACCACACTTCGGACAGTCTTCGTCTAATAATTCCTGGGTAACGTCGCTACGCTGAACTTCTTTGTCCTTGGTTTCGACCTGCTCTTTAAACGGGCCCCAGAAGTTGCGTAACAATGGAATCCACTCTGCCTCACCACGTGACACCGCATCCAGATCATCTTCCAGTTTGGCGGTAAAGTCATAATCCACATAGCGAGTAAAATGCTCGACCAGAAACTTTCCTACGACCCGACCCACATCAGTTGGGTGAAAACGCTTGGTAATCAGCTCAACATATTCACGTTGCAAAAGCGTGGAAATAATACTGGCATAAGTCGATGGTCGGCCAATATCATGCTCTTCAAGACTGCGGACCAAACTGGCTTCACTATATCTCGGTGGTGGCTCGGTAAAGTGTTGCTCAGGACGGATGGCAATTAAGTCGATAACTTCTCCGACTTCCATCGGCGGCAAAATAGTCTCATCTTTATCGCCTTTAGTATCGTCTTTGCCTTCCAGGTAAACACTCATAAAGCCAGGATTAACGACGGTTGAGCCGTTAGCGCGGAACGTATTGCCTTTGCCACAGCCAAAATCCACTGCAACGGTATTTAACGTCGCATGAATCATCTGACTGGCTAAAGTACGCTGCCAAATCAGGTTATAAAGTTTGTGTTGATCGGCAGATAAATACGCTTTCATTTCATCTGGCGTGCGCAGCACTGAGGTCGGCCGGATTGCCTCATGTGCTTCCTGCGCATTTTTGGATTTGGTTTTGTATTCCTGCGGTTTGCTCGGTACCGATTTGGCACCATAACGCTGGCCAATAAACATACGGATTTCTTCGATCGCTTCTGCCGCCAGCGTCACCGAATCGGTACGCATATAGGTGATTAAACCTTCCGCACCTTCACCGGTATCCACCCCTTCATATAGCTGCTGAGCAACACTCATTGTGCGCTGTGCACCAAAACCTAATTTACGGGAAGCTTCCTGTTGCAAGGTTGAGGTGGTGAACGGGGCTGCTGGATTACGTTTACGTTGTTTTTTCTCAACGTGAGTAACCAGCAACTTGCCTTCTGCAGCTTTGATTAATGTCTTAACAACGTCATCAGCCTGCTCGGTGTGTTCAATACTGAACTGACTGAGCTTTTCGTTTTTGTACTGGGTTAATTTTGCTTGAAACGGTACTTTCTCGGCCGCAGCATCGGCTTCAATGGTCCAGTATTCCTGAGCTTTGAACGCTTCAATTTCCAGTTCACGCTCGACAATCATTCTAAGTGCAGGGCTTTGTACCCTACCCGCCGATAAACCTCGACGCACTTTTTTCCATAACAACGGCGAAAGGGTAAAGCCAACCAGATAATCTAGTGCTCGTCGTGCCTGCTGAGCATTGACCAAATCCATAGAAAGCTCTCTGGGATTGGCTACCGCATCATTAACGGCTTGCTTGGTGATCTCATGGAATACAACTCGAAAGGTTTCTTTATCTTTTAATACGCCTTTCTTTTTTAACAGTTCATATAAATGCCAGGAGATAGCCTCTCCTTCACGATCCGGATCCGTTGCCAGATAGAGCGTGTCGGCATTTTTCATGGCTTTGGCAATCGCATCGACGTGTTTGCTGTTGCGATCGATGATCTGATATTTCATGGCAAAATCATTGGACGGGTCGACAGCACCTTCTTTAGGCAGTAAATCCCGGACATGACCATAAGATGCCAAGACTTCTACATCTTTGCCCAGATATTTTTTGATGGTCTTGGCCTTGGCCGGTGACTCAACAATGACGAGTTTTTTTCCCATAAAATCCTGTACCAAAAATAGACGCTCTAAATAACACTGCCCGTGTAAAACGGGCAGTGTTATGCATAATAAGAGCGGTCAAATTCAGTGAATAACCGCTTCCAAATCTTCA
>NZ_JAUSCC010000074.1 GCF_030651745.1 Methylophaga sp. | reverse complement strand
ACAATAATAAAAGCGATAAACAGAATAACGGCCAGAATCAAACCGGTTGAAGATAATAGTTGTTTATTCATTGCTGACTGGTGCTCCTAATCGGCTTTACGTGCATTCACTATCAAGGCGTTGGCAAACAACCAGATAGCGATAAGCGCTGCAAAATACAAAATGTCACGTAAATCAATTACCCCTTTGGAAATTGCATCAAAGTGGGTTAGAAAACTGAATGAACTGATGGCATCGACTAGTGTTTGTGGGGCCCAGCTACTAAAGAAATCCAGCACAATACCGTAACCAGCCAGTACAAATACCAGACTGACAATCAGGCTGAGTACAAAGGCGATGACCTGGTTTTTAGTAACTGCGGAAATACAAGACCCAATCGCCAGAAAACCACCAGCCATCAGGAAGCTGCCCACAAAGCCGGTAAAGATCACGCCGTTATCCGGGTTACCCAGATAGTTCACGGTGATCCACAGCGGGAAGTTCAGAATCAGCGCCAGACCGGTAAATGCCCACGCAGCAAAGAATTTACCCAGTACCGCTTCAAAGACTGATACCGGCAAAGTCATTAACAACTCAATCGAACCGCTTTTACGTTCTTCTGCCCATAAGCGCATCGAAATAGCCGGAATCAACAGAATGTATAACCAGGGATGTAAAGAAAAGAATGGATACAGGTCGGCTTCGCCACGAGCAAAGAAATTGCCCACGTAAAAGGTAGAAAAACCGGCCAATAATAAAAAGATAATGATAAAAACATAAGCAACGGGTGTGGCAAAGTAACCGCCAAACTCACGTTTCATGATGAACCAGATATTAAGCATATTCATCATTTAACTCCTGCAGTACTAGGCAAAGTGATGCTACGGAAAACTTCATCCAGGCGGCCACTTTCAGCATAAAGTGAAGCGATTTCCCAACCTTGTTCACGAATTTTTTCCGACAAGGCAATGGTGATATGAGCGCTTTCTTTTGGAAACACCCGAATGCCATTGCCTGATGTCAGCAGTTCGGCATCAGCGACAAAACCCAGCCCGCTGACAAACTGCATCAATTTAGTGTTATCGATTTCATTGACCGTCAACACCACCGCGTTGTGATAACGAGATTTCGCTTCCAGCTCGGCAGGTGTTCCATCAAACACGACTTTACCGCTGGCAATCACCACATTACGGGTACACAGCGCATTCACTTCTTCAAGGATGTGTGTCGAGATAATAATGGCTTTGTCTTCTGCCATTTCGTTAATCAAGGTACGAACTTCATGTTTCTGATTCGGATCCAGACCATCGGTCGGTTCATCCATAATCAACACCGGCGGGTTGTGCAAAATCGCCTGTGCCAGACCAACCCGGCGTTTGTAGCCTTTTGATAATGTTTCAATCGGTTGATACATCACATTGAGGATACGGGCGCGCTCTGCAGCAGAAGCCACAGCACGTTTTTTATCAGCCCCGGATAAACCACGAATGTCAGCAATAAATTTGAGGAAACTATCCGGCGTCATATCAGCATAGGCTGGTGCACCTTCGGGTAAGTAACCCAGATTAGCCTTTACCGAAATAGGATCAGTTGAAACATCATAACCACAGACTCTTACAGTACCGCGAGTGGGTGCAAGAAAGCCGGTTATCATCTTCATTGTGGTGGATTTACCTGCGCCGTTTGGGCCGAGAAATCCAAGTACTTCGCCTTTACTGACTGAGAATGTCACACCATCCACAGCTCGAATCTCGCCAAAATGCTTGGCCAGATCTTCAATCTCAACTCTGAGTGTCATACTTAAAGCGTCCCCCGCTTCATCAAAA
>NZ_JAUSCC010000030.1 GCF_030651745.1 Methylophaga sp. | reverse complement strand
GTCATGCTGGCTTCCTGATTATTTGGACATCACACACAAAAAACAGCGTGTTAGAATACCACAATGCCTAGATTATTTTTCTCACTGATTTTCGTTTTCGCTGCGTCGATTGCCTCCGCAGCGGAAGTTACTGATTTGTATAAAGCTCAAGCGCCCATCGAGTCG
Organism: Methylophaga sp.; assembly: GCF_030651745.1. The sequence continues at coordinate 19,764 of NZ_JAUSCC010000030.1, read as the reverse complement.
CAAAATGAGCAGGATCGCAAACGTCTTGCGCCGGATTTGCTTAAGCAGGTTGTCGTTAAGGTGGTTGGTGATCGACGCGCAGTAGAGCAGGCGGATATTTCCGCGCTGGTCACTGACGCAGAGCGTTACATCGACCAGTATTATTATCAACAGGTAGCAGTTACCGACAGTGATAGTGATATGTCACAGCAGCAATTGATTTTGACTCTGGATTTTAATGCCAATGGCATCAATACCGCATTACAACGCATTGGTTTGCCTGTCTGGGACAAAATTCGCCCCGAGTCGTTATTATGGGTGGCTATTGATTACCAGGGCAAACAACAATTAATCACTGAACGTGATGAAGATTCCTTGATTTTGCAAATCGAACAAGCCGCTAAAAAGCGAGGTATTCCACTACTGATGCCATTATTGGATTTGGAAGATCAAAGCCAACTGAGTCTCAACGATATTTCCACCGGTAATACTACCGCTGTACAGCAGGCTTCAGAACGCTATGGCGCTTCTATTGTGGTAACAGCCCGTGTGGTTGGCAATGCTGAGGCGACTGAAATCAGCTGGCAGGCAATTCTTGGTGATGATATTGAACGCTGGTCAAGCCAAGGTAATGTGCAGACAGCCATTCAACAAGGTGTAGATGAACTCGCTGACCGTCTGGGTCGACGCCTGAACATGCCAATCAGCAGTGCTGGTGATGTCGAGTTGACTATGGAGGTGTCTGGTGTGAATGATTTTGATGATTACAGTCGATTAATGGATTACCTGGGGAGTTTGCAGGTTGTAACGGATATCAAAGTCGGCAGTTTGGGCACCGAGAAGCTCGATTTGGTTTTAGTTATACAAGCTGAACCAGAAAGATTCCGTCAATTACTGTCGATGGGGCGGGTGGTTCAACCTGATTCTACTGACAATACTGGTCTGCAATATCGGTTATTACCTTGAGTCCACGGGATATTCCCAATCTCATTTGTCTGTTTAGAATTTTATTGGTAGGGCCAATTGTCTGGTTGATGCTGCACGAAAACTTTTCAGTTGCATTATTACTGGTCGCGATAGCAGGTATTTCAGATGGCTTGGATGGCTTTCTGGCCCGACATTTCCATTGGCAAAGTCGCCTGGGATCGATTATTGATCCTTTGGCGGATAAACTTTTACTGGTGGCCACATTTGCTACATTAACCTATATGCAATTATTGCCGTTGTGGCTATTATTGCTGGTGCTTGGCAGAGATATTCTGATTGTCTGTGGTGCTTTGGCTTATCATCTTAAGTTTGGTGAATACGAACTGACTCCGCTCTGGAGCAGCAAAATCAATACGGTATTTCAAATTGCATTAGTCTTGCTGGTCATTGTACAACAACAGTGGCTGCCGCAGGCTGCAACATGGAGCACAACCTTGATCTGGTTGGTGGTGGCGAGTGTCATCATTAGTGGCAGTGAATATATTGTGGTTTGGGGGACAAACGCGTGGCGTCAGAAGAACAAAAACTGATTAGCGATACCAATAAAGTTTTGCTGTTAGGGCTGTTAATTCTTGGCGGTTGGCTGGTAATGCGGCTTTCCTCAGTATTAACACCTTTCTTTGTTGCCGCTTTGTTAGCCTATCTTGGTGATCCTCTGGTCGACAGACTGGAAAAGTCCCGCTTATCTCGAACCGGTGCGGTTTGTGTGGTGTTCGGAGTGTTTCTACTCAGTGGGCTGATTCTGTTATTAATCTTTATCCCCATGTTGAGCGGACAGTTGGTCTCTCTGTTTGAAAAAATGCCCAATTACCTGGATCAATTGCAAAGTTCGATCGAACCTGTATTACAAACAATTGGTTTATCCACCGAAATGATTGATCTGAATACGCTTAAAACGGCGTTTAAAGATTATTGGTCTGAAGCGGGAAAATTTGCGGGTGATCTGTTTGGCTATATGACCCATTCCGGAATGGTTATCTTGCAATTACTGACCAATCTGGTGCTGATTCCGGTGTTGACCTTCTATCTTTTAAGGGATTGGGATGAGCTTGTAGCACGAATCCGTGAGGTTTTACCACGCAAACATGCTGACAAGATCACTCAAATCACCATTGAATGTGACGATATGCTGGCAGGTTTTTTACGCGGCCAATTAATGGTCATGTTAGCGTTATCCATTATTTACAGCATCGGCCTTATGTTCATTGGCCTGGATTTGGCATTGTTATTAGGTGTTATCGCCGGGGTGGTAAGTTTTGTGCCATATCTCGGATTATTTGTAGGTATTACCCTGGCTGGACTAGCTGCGTATTTACAATTTCAGGAATGGATGCCGGTATTAATGGTGGTGCTGGTATTCGGTTTTGCCCAGTCAATTGAAAGCATGTTTTTAACACCACGCTTTGTCGGTGAGCGAATTGGCCTGCATCCTGTCGCCGTTATCTTTGCGGTAATGGCCGGTGGCACGTTATTTGGTTTTGTGGGCGTGTTACTGGCCTTACCAGTGGCAGCAGTGGTGATGGTGTTATTACGCCATGCACACCATCGTTATCTGAACAGCCATTTGTATTCTTAACCGCTGCGTTCCGATGAAAAAGCAAGAAATCCAGCTGACACTGCGTCTCACACCGCAGGAAATATTTCAGATAGATAATTTTATATTTGAAAACGACGAGTTAGCCTCGGTAGTTGATGTCTTCTGCCGTGAAAGAAAACCTGATTTTCTCTATCTTTGGGGAGAAGCAGGCGTTGGAAAAACACATTTAAATCTGGCGATTGCCGAACAGCTGCAACAACGTGGTTATCAGGTTAGTTACATTAATCTTCAGGAGTTGCGTGATACTGCCGACCCCGAGGTGTTGCTATCGTTGTTTCAAAGCGATGTGGTTTGTCTGGATGATCTGCAGGCAATTTGTGCAGAACCAGCCTGGGAAGAAGCGTTGTTTCACTGTTTTAATCAGTTACGTGAGCGCGAGCATAAATTACTGATCAGTGCCGAACAAAACCCAGCCCAATTAGCCATTCAATTACCGGATCTGCGTTCAAGGTTGGCAACTGGTTTAATTTACCAATTGCCTTCGATGACAGATGTGTTGAAACAACAGGCGTTGATAAGTCATGCACAAAGCCGCGGACTGATCTTGCCGGAAGAGGTGGCCCAGTATCTTTTACGACATTACAGCCGTGATATGCCATCACTGATGTTGGTGTTACAAAAGCTTGATAAAGCTTCTCTGCAGGCACAACGTCGCTTGACCATTCCATTTGTCAGGGAAGTGATACAACATGGCTGAAAAGCCATCGGTGACAATTATCTGGCCTGGCCTAGCCACTGCGATGCAGGAAATAAATCAGTCTGAATTGCCCGAAGCACTGAAAAAAATATTAAAAAAAGCGCGTTTTACTGCCACCAATCACAGCTTTGAACACGAACTCATCCAGTTATTCAGTGCTAATCCTCTGTCTGGCCATGATTTACCCACCGCGCAATTACGTAATCCAGGTCAGTTAAGTCTATGTGCTGATCCATGTTATCTGCATGCCGATCGGGATCGTCTGTTGTTATTTCCCATCAATGATTTAACCATGGATGAGGGCAGCCAGCTGATTGAAACTATCCAACCTTTGTTGAATGATTTTGATGCACAACTTGTACCCAATGATCTGAATCATTGGTCGATGTGGCTGGAAAATATGCCGGATATCAGTCTGACAGCAATGCCATCGTTAATTGGTAAATCAGTTGTATCAGCATTGCCTTTTGGGAATCAACAGGGGGACTGGTTACGATTGGGTAATGAAATTCAAATGGCGTTATTCGATCATCCCGTCAATCAACAACGGCAGTCAGTCGGCAAATTACCGGTGAACAGTCTCTGGTTCTGGGGTAAGAAGCAATGGCAGCCACTAACAAATCATTGGCAGCAGTTATATGGTGATACGACTCTGTTAAAGTCGCTTTCTGCTGCAAGTTCAGCCACGCTACTACCGCTGTCCAAATGGAGCATTGAACAGCCCATGGCTGGTGAACAATTACTGGTGTTTGCTGAGCTGGATTTGCAAAATAACTGGCCGCAGCGCTTAGAGCAAACGACAACACAGCAAATTTTGCCGCTGGTGCAAAAGTTACGACGTTATCGAATTCGCCAGTTGAGGTTAATTATCCCGGAATACGGTCATTATCAATGGCGCTGGCTCGATATGTGGAAACCCTGGTGAAAAATGAATATTAAACTACGCACCGCAAATGACTTGACCGCATTACCGGCGAGCTGGCCAGAATGTGTGCGCAGAATCATGGCGGCTCGCGGTATTAAAAACGCTGATGAATTAACCTTTGATTTGGCCGATTTGCCTAAACCCTCAGAAATGCTGGGTATGGATGCCGCCGTCAGTTTATTGATTCAGGCATTACAGCAGCAATGGCGAGTGATGATTGTGGCCGATTTTGATAGCGATGGTGCCACCAGCTGTGCGGTAATGATGCGTGGATTACGCATGATGGGCTTGCAACATATTGATTTTATTGTACCCAATCGGTTTGTGCATGGTTACGGTTTAACCACCGAATTACTCAATGAAATTGCCCCGGAAAATCAACCGGATTTATTAATTACCGTTGATAACGGTATTGCCAGTCTGGACGGAGTTGCGCTCGCCAAACAACGGGGCATGCAGGTATTGATCACCGATCATCACCTTGCAGCAGAGCAACTACCTCAAGCTGATGCAATCGTTAATCCAAATCAGCCAGGTGATAATTTTCCCAGCAAAATGCTGGCAGGGGTTGGCGTAGCATTTTATGTACTGCTGGGGTTGCGGCAGGGATTACGCGATCTTAACTGGTTTGCATCACAGCAACTGCCGGAACCACGTCTGGTGGAATTACTCGATCTGGTAGCACTCGGAACTGTTGCCGATGTCGTACCACTGGATCGCCTCAATCGTACGTTGGTGGATCTGGGCTTGAAACGAATGCGCCAAGGACGAGCCTGTGCAGGTATTCGGGCATTATTAAAAATTGCCGGAAAAGATTTGCAACGCTTATCTGCACAGGATTTAGGTTTTGCTATTGCGCCAAGATTAAATGCAGCTGGTCGCATGGAAGATATGGGGCTGGGCATTGATACCTTGCTGACCGATAACGATGCGATGGCCCAGCAAGCTGCTCAGCTACTTGATGAGATTAATCTTGAACGTCGTGCAGTTGAACAGACCATGCAAGTTGAAGCCTTGGCCATGCTGGAAAAAATCCAGTTAAATGAAACCAGTCAGGCGGCTGCTTATTGTTTATATGAAGACAGCTGGCATCAAGGTGTGATTGGTTTATTAGCATCACGAATCAAGGAAAAACTGCATCGGCCAGTGATTGTGTTTGCCCCGGGCGAGCCGGGTGAAATAAAGGGCTCTGCCCGATCGATCAGCGGTGTACATATTCGCGATGTACTGGTGAATGTGGCAGCCAAATATCCTGATCTCATTTTACGTTTTGGTGGACATGCGATGGCTGCTGGTCTTACCTTGCGACAAACTGATTTTGCTTTATTTGAGCAGGCATTTAGACAGGCCGTTCAAACAGCAACCGATCCAACTGTGTTCGAGCGGGCGTTTTATTCCGATGGCGAGTTATCGGTTGAAGAAATTAATTTGCAACTGGCACAGCAATTACCGATTCTGGCACCATGGGGACAAGCATTTCCCGAACCGCAGTTTCATGGTCAGTTTGTGGTGCAGAATTTTCGTCATGTCGGCCAGCAGGCAGACCATTTGCGTTTAACTATTAAGTTGGATGATGGACGAGAAATCACGGCAATGGCATTTCGTCAGACTGCGCCACCCGGTCTGCAGATTGGTCAGAAGATCGGTTTGCATTATCGACTGGATGTAAATGAGTTTCGCCAAACACAATCACTGCAATTGTTGGTTGATAATATTTTGCCAATTTAGGGTAACGTTGCTCAGTATTAATCTTGAACAGAATTAGGGTTCGAAAATTTATCTTTTTGAAATAAAGGGAAATTATCGTTTAACTGATTTCTTCACTAAAATGAAATGACAGCTCAATAAAAACGGTATTTCTGATAAAGGCTCCAGATGAAACCAACTCACGTCGCAGTATTCAGCGCCAAACCTTATGATCAGGCTTATCTCACAGAAATGGCTGATGAAAAGGTTACCTTGTGTTTTTATGATTTGGCGTTAAATCCAATGACAGCGGCGTTGGCTAGAGACGCAGAAGTTGTCAGTGCTTTTGTGAATGATGATATTTCGGCTGCTACCTTAAAAACATTGGCAGAAAACGGAACAAGATTGATGGCTTTGCGATGTGCCGGTTTTAATCAGGTGGATTTAACAGCAGCCAACTCCCTGGGCATTACAGTAGTCAATGTGCCTGCTTATTCCCCCTATGCTGTTGCAGAACATACGATTGCCTTAATGTTGGCATTAAGCAGAAAGATCCCTCGCGCCTATAATCGTGTTCGTGATGGCAATTTTTCGCTTAATGGCCTATTGGGTTTCGATTTTTTTGGTAAAACCACCGGCATTATCGGTGGCGGTAAAATTGGTTTATTAGTGGCCGAGCGATTGCGGGCATTTGGCTGTCAGGTTTTGATTTACGAGCCACATAACGCTGTACCAGCCATAGAGGCGGGTTTTGCAGTGGTTACACTCGACAGCCTGCTCGGTCAAAGCGATATTATCAGTCTGCATTGTCCGTTGAATGATGCGACACATCACATTATCAATGCTGCCAGTCTCAAACTTACCAAACCCGGTGTGATGCTGATTAATACCAGCCGTGGTGCATTATTGGATACCGTTTCGGTATTGGAGGCATTAAAGGCATTACATATCGGTTATCTGGGAATAGATGTCTACGAACAGGAAGGCAGTCTGTTTTTTGAGGACCACTCCACCGATATTATTCAGGACGATGTGTTCCAGCGCCTATTGACCTTGCCCAATGTGCTGGTCACTGGGCACCAGGCCTATTTTACTCAGGAAGCTTTGCAGCATATTGCCCAAACCACTTTACAGAATATTGATGATTTTATTACCGGGTCGCCGTTGAAAAATCAGGTTAGGATCGACTGAGTGTTTGATGAAATATTTATCAGCATCAATAAGTTGATGCCTGATTTCAAAGCAAGACCTCAGCAAGTTGAAATGAGTCGTTTCATTCATCAGCGCCTGCAACAATCGCAACATCGAATGGCAGTGGTAGAAGCGCCAACTGGCGTAGGCAAAACACTGGCGTATCTCAGTGGTGCAATTGAAACGGCTTTGAACAGTAAAAAATTACTGGTCATCAGTACTGCCACTGTAAATCTGCAACAACAGCTAATCCAAAAAGATCTGCCGCAATTTTCTGCAGCGTTGCCACAACCCATACGCTTTATGCAAATCAAAGGTCGTCGGCGATACGTATGCCCCAGTAAACTGGCACAACTGGCAACCACACCGGAACAGCAGGATCTGACGCTGGATGTGGATCAGAAATATCAACAGGTGTTGATGCAAACCCAAGCCAAAAATCTGTTTCAGGATTGGGATGAACATCGCTGGGATGGTGACCGGGACAGTCGAAAAGATGCAATTGATCCGGCATTGTGGCACGAAGTCTCCACTGATTCAGAAGGTTGTGCTGCAAAGAGTTGCCGGTATTTTTTAAGCTGTCCTTATTATTTGCTCCGCAAAGAAATGCAGCTGGCTCAGGTTGTAGTGGTAAATCATGATCTGTTATTGAGTGATGCAGATTTGGGTGGTGGACTGGTACTGCCAAATCCGGAAGAACTGATTCTGGTATTTGATGAAGCACATAATCTGCCGCAAAAAGCGCTGGGGCATGCAGCCAAAGCACTGAACTTTGCTCAGCTTTATCAAACGGTCGAAACTGCTGACAGTCTGATGAAAAAATTACCCACTGCACTGGCATTTAGGCAACACGATTTTGGCTATATGTTTAAGGAAATCCGTCAGGATTTACCGGCTATTATCAGTCTTTTGCAACAACTGCTGGATATTCTGGGCAGTGATGCCACGGTAAATGAAATGCTGGAAGGGCATATCAGCGAACCACGCATTTTCTGGGGCAGCCCATTACTCAATGTCTTGTTTATTCCCTGTCAGAACCTATTACAACGTGCCAATTCCATCTATAAGCATTTCTCCTTGATTGGCAAATGGATTAAAGAAGGACTGGAGAAAACCCAGTTAAGCAATAAGGTCGGTGAAGCTTTGTTGCCGCAGGTCGGTACAGTACAGAATATTTTCGGTTATCTGATTGATTTTATGGCGCTGTTTCTCGATGAGGATAAAGCCGAGCGGCCGCCTAATGTACGTTGGATTGCCCAGGAACAGTTTGCCAAACAACAAACGCTGGTCATTCATGCCGGACCGATGACAGCCGCGGGTTTTCTGGACCGGAGTTTATGGCAAAGGGCGTATGGAGTCGTTATGACATCAGCCACATTGCGTGGCATGGGATTATTCCAGCGTTTTCGGGCTGATTGCGGTTTACAACGTTATGATGAAAAGCATTTTCTGGCATTGCCTTCACCGTTCAAATACCAGCAGCAGGCCGTGTTAAAACTGCCGATGATGCAGTATTTACCTAACGAAAATCTGCCGCAATGGCAGCAGGAAGTGGTCAGTCAACTCAAAACACTTATTGATGTCCAAGCTGCCACACTGGTGTTGTTCACCTCTCGGCAAGTGATGTTGCAGGTATATAAACAACTCCCATTGTCACTGAAAAATATGATTCTTTTACAAGGCGATCAGTTGTCTCCCAAAAATATGATCGTCAAACATATTCAGCGGATTGAAAATGGGCATGGCAGCGTTATTTTTGGGATGGATCGCTTTGCCGAAGGTGTCGATTTGCCCGGCAATTTATGCACCCATGTGATTATCACCAAACTGCCTTTCCCAGTATTTACCCGGCCGATTGAACAGGCACGTCAGGAATGGATCATTAAACGTGGCGGTCAACCGTTTATCAGTCTGTCATTACCGGCAGTCAGTGTGAAATTGATTCAGGCCTGTGGACGTTTGCTTCGTAAAGAGACGGATTCCGGGCAGATAACTATCCTGGATCGGCGATTATTAACCAAAAATTACGGCAAACAATTACTGTCTCATTTACCGGATTATCAATTAATCACCGAATAAAAAAAGCCCGGCGAACCGGGCTTTTCTGTTTGCATTTAAATAACTTATTCAGTGCGGCTGGTGACTTCCAGCAGGTGATAACCGAATTGTGTTTTAACTGGACCTTGTACCGTATTAACCGGCGCAGAAAAAACAACTTTATCAAATTCTGGCACCATCATGCCTGGGCCAAACTCACCCAAATCGCCACCTTGACGGCTGGAAGGGCAAGAAGAGTTTTCTTTGGCGACGGCAGCAAAATCAGCGCCTTCTTCGATTTCGCGTTTCAATTCCAGACAGATTTCTTCACTGTCCACCAGGATGTGTCTTGCGGTTGCTCTAGCCATAATAGTTCCGTAATTAATTGGTAAATTGCTGGCCTTATGCCAGCTGTTTTAACAGGGCTTTAGCCGTAGCTTCGGAGGAAGCCGGGTTTTGTCCTGTAATCAGTATGCCATCCGTAATAACGAATGAGCTCCAGTCGTCACCTTTATTGAAAATTGCACCACGTTGTTTAAGGGCATCTTCCAGTAAAAATGGAACAACATTGGATAAGCCTACCGCATCTTCCTCACTATTTGAAAATGCTGTGAGCTGTTTACCTTTAATCCAGGGATCATCGCCAATGGTTTTGACGTTCAATAAAACCGCCGGCGCATGACAGACTGCCGCTACGGGTTTATTGGCAAGCACAAAACTTTCAATCAGTGCAATCGACTTTTTATCTTCGGTCAAATCCCATAACGGACCATGTCCGCCCGGATAAAACACCGCGTCATAATCTGCAGCATGGACATCTGCCAGTTTAATGGTGTTCGCCAGTCGGTTTTTGGCTTCAGCATCATTTTCAAAACGTCGTGTTGCATCTGTTTGAAAATCAGGCTGGCTGCTTTTTGGATCGAGAGGCGGTTGACCACCCTTGGGAGAGGCCAGTTCAATTTCTGCACCAGCATCTTTCATTGCGTAATAAGGGGCTGCGAGTTCTTCTAACCAGAAACCGGTTTTTTCACCAGTATCGCCGAGCTTATCGTGTGAAGTCAGTACCACTAGTATTTTCATGATTGTGTCTCCTGAAATTTGTGGTTTTGAGGAATTATGTGATGTTGCAAATTTGAAATGGGGGTAGCGCAATAAAATATCAAGCGATATTGCAATTCATTCTCATCGTCGTAAACTCAGAACAAAATAATAACAGTGAGAGAGAAACCATGAAAAAAGAAACTATTTGTCTGCACGAAGGTTACGAGACTGATCCCACCACTAAATCCTGCGCGGTACCTATTTACCAAACTGTGGCGTTTGAATTTGATAATGCCCAGCATGGAGCCGACCTGTTTAATCTGGATGTACCCGGTAATATTTACAGCCGTATTATGAACCCGACCTGGGATGTCTTGGAAAAACGGGTAGCAGCGTTGGAAGGTGGTTTTGCGGCGTTGGCAACATCGGCAGGAAGCGCAGCTATTCACTATGCCATCCTTACGATTGCCGAAGCGGGTGACAATATAGTAACTACACCACAGCTTTATGGTGGAACCTACACATTATTTGCTCACATGCTTCCTAAGCTGGGCATTGAAGTACGATTTGCTCCAACCGATCAGGCAGCCGATCTGGAAAAACTGATTGATGCAAAAACCAAAGCGGTTTTCTGTGAATCAATCGGTAACCCGGCTGGCAATATTGTGGATATTGAACCCATTGCCACGATGGCACATAAACATGGTGTGCCGGTGATAGTGGATAACACCGTGGCGACACCGGTATTACTCAATCCGATTGAATATGGTGCTGATATTGTGGTGCATTCACTGACCAAGTACATGGGCGGTCATGGCACAACATTAGGTGGCATTATTGTCGATTCAGGTAAGTTTCCCTGGGCCAAACATAAAGATAGATTTCCCGTATTGAATCAACCTGAAGCGGCGTATCACGGAGTGGTTTATACCGAACAGTTTGCTGAAGCGGCTTATATTGCCAGAGCGCGAACAGTGCCTTTACGCAACACCGGTTCAGCGTTATCACCGATGAATGCCTTTTTATTATTGCAGGGCATCGAAACCCTGTCTCTGCGTATGGAAAGACATTGTGACAATGCCATCGCCGTTGCCAAATATTTGCAACAGCATCCGAAAGTTGAGTGGGTAAACTACGCTGGGCTGGAAGGAGACAAATATTTCGATTTGGCGCAGAAATATTTTAATGGCAAACCATCATCGATTCTCACTTTTGGTATTAAAGGTGGCTTTGATAATGGCGTGAAATTCTATGATGCGTTGAAGTTAATCAAACGTCTGGTGAATATCGGTGATACCAAGTCGCTGGCTTGTCATCCTGCTTCGACCACGCACCGTCAGTTAGATGACGCCGAGTTGAAAGCGGCAGGAGTGACACCGGAAATGCTGCGATTATGTATTGGTATCGAACATATCAATGATATTATTGACGATCTGGATCAGGCATTTTCTGCTGTGTAACTTAATCCATCCCGGCCTGTGATCAGGCCGGGAATTGTTAAATCAGTTTCCAGTGAACCGTTTCCCCAGCGCGCATCGGCACCAAGCTTTCATTGGCAAATGCCAATGTTTCAGGAACCTGCCAATCTGTTTTTTGTAAGGTGATTTGCTGAGTATTTCTAGGCAGACCATAAAAATCGGCACCATAAAAGCTGGCGAAGCCTTCAAGTTTATCCAGACATTCATGCGCATCGAAGACCTCGGCATAGAGTTCTATCGCGGCATGTGCACTATAAATACCGGCGCAACCACAGGCATTTTCTTTAGTGTCTCGCGTATGCGGTGCGCTGTCGGTGCCCAAAAAGAATTTTGGATTACTGCTGGTTGCAGCAACAATCAATGCTTTCTGATGGGTATTGCGTTTAAGCACAGGCAGGCAGAAGTGATGGGGGCGAATGCCGCCAACCAACATATCATTTCGATTTAACAGTAAATGATGCGGCGTGATCGTTGCCGCGACAAAATTGCTGGCCTGGGCAACAAAATCAGCTGCATCTTTGGTGGTGATATGTTCAAAAACTACTTTCAGTTCTGGAAAGTCCTTTAACAACGGGATCAGCTTTTCATCGATAAAGACTTTTTCACGATCAAAGATATCTGTTTCGTTATGTGTGACTTCACCATGCAGCAGCAATGGCATACCAGCCTGCTGCATTGCTTCCAGCGTTTTGTAACAGTTCGTGATGTCTGTTACACCAGCATCTGAATTGGTCGTTGCACCTGCCGGATAAAGTTTAACGGCTTTTACAAAACCGGCCTGCTCGGCTACAACAATATCTTCCGGTTTGGTGTTGTCCGTTAGGTACAATGTCATTAGCGGTTCAAAATCTGAACCTGCCGGGCGGGCATCCAGGATGCGTTGCCGATAGGCTGCTGCCTGTTCAATATTGGTAACTGGCGGACGCAAATTCGGCATGATAATGGCGCGTTTGAAGCATCTGGCGGTATCTGCAACAGTACGTTGCAATGCCTCATTGTCGCGCAAGTGAAGATGCCAGTCGTCCGGCCGGGTGATTGTTATGGTATTTAATGATTGTTTTGTCATAAAGCAAATTATGCCATAGCTGTTAAGTTGTGCAGTTGAAAAGTTATGAATGATTTGTCATAAATGCTGTATTAGAACGCGGTTTTTCTTGACCTTGACAGGCATTCACAGTAACTTTACCCGTTTGATATTTTGAAGCAGATCGCGTGAGCGATACGAGAGAGGAAGACGTGGAATTAAGCGGCGCCGAGATTCTGGTCCATTGTCTAAAAGACGAAGGGGTTGAGTATTTGTTTGGCTATCCGGGTGGTGCAGTGCTGCATATTTATGATGCGCTGTATAACCAGGAAGCGGTCAAGCATATTCTCGTGCGCCACGAACAGGCGGCAACTCATGCTGCAGATGGTTATGCGCGTGCTACCGGTAAACCCGGTGTGGTACTGGTCACTTCTGGCCCAGGCGCAACCAACGCAGTTACCGGTATTGCAACAGCCTATATGGATTCTATTCCTATGGTGGTTATCACCGGTCAGGTTGCCACAGCTAATATCGGCAGTGATGCTTTTCAGGAAGTTGACTCAGTCGGTATTACTCGGCCGTGCGTTAAACATAACTTTTTAGTTAAAGATATTAACGATCTGGCTGAGACCATTAAAAAAGCATTTTATGTAGCAACTACCGGCCGTCCTGGTCCGGTTGTGGTTGACGTTCCGAAAGATATTACTGATCCGAATATCAAGATCCCCTATGTCTATCCGGAAAGCGTGCATTTGCGCTCTTATCAGCCTGTTACCAAAGGTCATCCCGGTCAGATTAAACGTGCGGTTGAGTTATTGCTGACGGCTAAAAAACCGATGATTTATACCGGTGGTGGGGTAGTACTCGGCAATGCCGCTGAACAGCTGCGTCAGTTTGTCAGTACCTTGGGTTATCCGGCGACTTCAACATTGATGGGCTTGGGTTCCATTCCTTGGGATGACAAACAATTCCTCGGCATGCTCGGTATGCATGGAACCTATGAAGCTAATATGGCAATGCATGATTGCGATGTATTGATTGCGATTGGTGCACGTTTTGATGATCGGGTTACCGGCAAAATTGCAGAATTCTGTCCACACGCCAAAATCATTCATATCGACATTGATCCATCGTCTATTTCTAAAACGATTTCTGTTGATGTACCTATTGTTGGTAATGTTGCTGATGTTTTAGCAGATATGAATCATTTGCTGGAAATCAGCAAAACGCAGCCCGATCAGAAGGCATTGGCTGAATGGTGGGACATCATCAACGGTTGGCGTGCTAAAAAATGCATGTCTTACGATCGTAACAGTGACCAAATCAAGCCCCAGGCTGTTGTCGAGATGATTCATGAGATCACTAAAGGTGATGCTTATGTTACGTCAGATGTTGGTCAGCACCAGATGTGGGCGGCTCAATATTATGGTTTCAGTAAACCTAATCGCTGGATTAATTCGGGCGGTTTAGGAACCATGGGCTTTGGTTTGCCGGCCGCTATGGGCGTTCAATTGGCTTTCCCTGAAGAAACGGTTATCTGTGTGACCGGTGAAGGCAGTATCCAGATGTGTATTCAGGAACTGTCTACCTGTTTGCAATACGGATTACCGGTAAAAATCGTGGCGTTGAATAATCGTTACCTTGGTATGGTTCGCCAATGGCAGGAATTCTTCTATCAGAATCGTTATTCGCATTCTTATATGGAATCGTTACCGGATTTCGTCAAACTGGCTGAAAGTTATGGCCATGTTGGGATTCGTATCGAGCGCGTTGAAGATTTACGTCCTAAATTGGAAGAAGCCTTTGCGCTAAAAGACCGTCTGGTATTTTTGGATATCGTGACCGATCAAACTGAAAACGTTTACCCGATGATTGCCCAGGGCAAAGCGCATAATGAAATGCACATGTCGCCATATTGCGATTTACCACAAGATCCAGAGCGGGAGCTGTCATAATGCGCCATATCATCTCGATTTTGATTGAAAACGAAGCCGGTGCGTTATCACGTGTTGCAGGGTTGTTCTCGGCACGGGGTTACAACATTGAATCATTAACTGTTGCACCAACAGAGGATGCGTCGTTATCACGTATGACGATTGTCACCACTGGCACCGACCGTATTATCGAACAGATCACGAAACAGCTGAATAAGCTTATCGATGTTGTGAAGTTGATGGAGTTATCAGACGGTCCGCATATTGAACGCGAAATGATGTTGATCAAGGTCAAAGCGGCCACGATGGACCAACGTGATGACGTTAAGCGTTTATCAGATATTTTCCGTGGCCGTATTATCGATGTCACTGCATCTACTTACACGATTGAACTGACTGGCGCAGGTAGCAAACTGGATTCGTTTATCGAAGCGTTGTCTGAACATAAAATTCTTGAAACCGTACGCAGTGGTGTTTCCGGCATTGCCCGCGGCGAAAAATGCCTGCAATTGAATTGATTTAAAAACGAAGGAATTGATAATGAGTTTGAATATCTATTACGACAAAGATTGTGATCTGTCACTGATCCGTGGCATGAAAGTCACCATCATCGGTTACGGTTCACAAGGTCATGCACACGCATGTAACCTGAAAGATTCTGGCGTGGATGTGACAGTTGCACTGCGCGCCGGTTCATCTTCTATCGCTAAAGCCGAAGGCGCTGGTCTGAAAGTCGCTGATACTGCATCTGCTGTCAAACAAGCGGATCTGATCATGGTCTTAACACCAGATGAATTCCAGTCTTCTTTATACAAAGATGAAATCGAACCGAATCTGAAACAGGGTGCTGTTCTGGCTTTTGCTCATGGTTTTGCGATTGTTTACAACCAAATCCTGCCACGCAAAGATTTGGACGTCATCATGATTGCGCCTAAAGCGCCGGGTCATACAGTTCGCAGCGAATTTACCCGTGGTGGCGGTATTCCTGATTTGATCGCCATTGAACAGGATGCTTCAGGTAAAGCTAAAGCTATCGCTTTATCTTATGCCTCTGCTATCGGTGGTGGCCGTACTGGTATCATCGAAACCACTTTCCGTGATGAAACTGAAACCGATTTGTTTGGTGAACAAGCCGTTTTATGTGGTGGTGCTGTTGAACTGGTTAAAGCCGGTTTTGAAACCTTGGTTGAAGCAGGTTATGCACCAGAAATGGCCTATTTCGAATGCCTGCACGAACTGAAACTGATTGTTGATTTGATGTATGAAGGCGGTATCGCCAACATGAATTATTCAATTTCCAACAATGCTGAATACGGTGAATACGTCACTGGCCCTAAAGTTATCAACGATGAAAGTCGTTGGGCAATGCGTGAAGCACTGAAAAATATTCAGGAAGGCAAATACGCCAAGCAGTTTATTATGGAAGGCCAAACAGGCTATCCAGAAATGACCGCTATGCGCCGTTTGAATGCCGAACATCCAATTGAACAAACTGGTGCAAAACTGCGTGAAATGATGCCGTGGATTCAAAAAATCGTTGATAAAACTAAAAACTAACCAACGGTTTTAAGTGTCCTCAAATAAGGGCAGGTTGCATAGCAATCTGCCCTTATTTTGTTTATGAAGGTACGGATGTCATAATGGAAACACTTCTTCTCTGAATACAGGAATTTTATGGTTGATCATGAAGAACGACAAAAACGCGGCATTTATCTGTTACCGAACTTATTCACCACAGCTTGTTTGTTTGCCGGTTTTTACGCCATTGTCGCCGCGACAAGAGGTGACTTTTCAACCGCAGCAGTAGCCATCTTTGTGGCAATGGTGATGGACGGACTGGATGGTCGTATTGCCAGGATGACTAATACCCAAAGTGCATTTGGCGCCGAATATGACAGTCTTGCCGACATGGTGGCTTTTGGGCTGGCACCGGCATTGGTAATGTTTGAATGGACATTAAATGGTCTTGGCAAATTTGGCTGGATGGTGGCATTTATTTATGCTGCATGTGGTGCATTGCGCTTGGCTAGATTTAACACTCAAGTAGGGATCGCTGATAAGCGTTATTTTCAAGGTCTGCCAAGTCCCGCCGCCGCAGCGGTTATTGCCGGTTGGGTATGGGTTGGTCATAACAACCAGCTGGATCCGACATTATTAACTTTTGTAGGCGTGCCGCTGACATTTGCCGCTGCCATTTTAATGGTCAGTACTGTGCGCTATCACAGCTTTAAAGAGTTGAACCTGCGTGGCAAAGTACCGTTTATCGTGATGTTGGTATTGGTCTTAGTCTTTGCACTGATTGCTACCGATCCGCCAATCGTGTTGTTCACTGCATTTCTGTTATATGCGATTTCTGGGCCGGTATTTACACTGGTACAACTTCGCAAGCATCGTAATGAACGGGCACAATCAAAATAAAAAAAACAACTAAATGACGGGGCAACCATATCTCAGAATAGATTAAGATTGGATTTGAATTTCAGGATAAAGCATCTTGAAAATCATTCTGCCTCCCTCATTTAACCTCCATATATAATGACAATAAAAAACTTGCTCAGTGTTGAGCAGGAAGTTCGGAGCGAGCGAAATGAAAGACCAATTAATAATATTTGACACAACATTGCGTGATGGGGAGCAAAGCCCTGGCGCATCAATGACAAAAGACGAAAAAGTGCGGATTGCCAAGGCACTTGAACGTATGCGTGTTGATATTATTGAAGCCGGTTTCCCGATTGCCAGTATTGGTGATTTTGAGGCAGTGCAAGCAGTTGCTAAAGCGGTTAAAGACAGTCGTGTTTGTGGTCTGGCGCGGGCGCTTGATAAAGATATTGATAGGGCAGGTGAAGCACTTAAATCTGCGAATGCTTCACGTATTCATACTTTTATTGCGACCTCACCGATACACATGCAGATGAAACTGCGGATGCAGCCTGATGAAGTAGTTGAAAATGCGGTTAAAGCGGTAAAACGAGCTCGCCAATATACTGATGATGTTGAGTTTTCACCGGAAGATGCCGGACGCAGTGATCTGGATTTTCTATGCCGGGTGCTGGAAGCTGTTATTGATGCCGGCGCCAGAACCCTGAATATTCCAGATACGGTTGGTTATAACCTGCCGCATCAATTTGGTGAATTAATCAAAAATCTGCGTGAGCGCATCCCTAATTCTGATAAAGCGGTTTTCTCAGTGCATTGTCATAATGATTTGGGCTTAGCCGTTGCCAACTCTTTATCGGCGGTGATGAATGGTGCCCGTCAGGTGGAATGTACCATCAACGGCCTTGGGGAGCGTGCTGGTAATGCTTCTCTAGAAGAAGTGGTAATGGCAGTGCGCACCCGTCAGGATATGTTTGACTGCGATACACGTTTGGATACTACGCAAATACTAGCGGCTTCCCGGTTAGTTTCAGGCGTCACCGGTTTCGTGGTGCAACCAAATAAAGCGATTGTCGGGGCCAATGCCTTTGCCCATGAATCCGGTATTCATCAGGATGGGGTATTAAAAAATCGTGAAACCTACGAAATCATGCGTGCTGAAGATGTGGGCTGGAATACCAATCGTATGGTATTGGGCAAGCACTCCGGTCGAAATGCCTTCCGTTCACGGTTGAAAGAGCTTGGCATTGAACTGGAATCCGAAGAGGATTTAAACAGCGCTTTTACCCGGTTTAAGGAGCTGGCAGATAAAAAACACGAAGTATTTGATGAGGATATTCAAGCACTTGTCAGTGACACCTTAACCGAAGATAACGAACGTATTCGACTGATTTCGATGCGGGTTTGCAGCGAAACCGGCGAAACACCTGTCGCCAATGTCACGTTGGCACTGGACGACAGTGAAGTTCGTACTGAGATGAAAGGTAGTGGCCCGGTAGATGCAGCATTCAAAGCAATTGAATCAATGGTGCAGAGCCATACCGAATTGCAACTGTATTCGGTAAGCAATATCACCAGTGGTACCGATTCGCAGGGTGAAGTGAGTGTCAGGCTGGAAAAAGGTGGCCGCATAGTCAGTGGTCAGGGTACTGATACCGATATTGTTATCGCCTCAGCCAAAGCCTATATCAATGCATTGAACAAAATGCTGTTGCCGGCTGATCGGGCACACCCTCAAGTCTGATGAGTTTATCGGCACATCAATATTTTGTATTGGACCAGATGGGGATTCCTGTCTGGGTTCCACGTGACGAAGATGATGCTGTTACCACAGCAGACTTTAGTTCTGAAACCAGTGACTTCAACCAGTTTGATTTTGCCAAACCGTGGTTAGTTATCACTGAAAATCAGCTTTCCGTAGCTGAAAGCCGCCTATTACGGGCAATTTTTGGCAGTATAAACATTCTGCTTTCTGACGTGGCAGTGCTGGAAAAACAACATTTAAATGTATTGACAGAGTTCGCAGCGGATAAAACAGTAGCGCTAGTTTTAGGTGAAGAGTTGTCTCAAAAACTTAATTTAAAATCTCATAGTTCATTATCCTGTCAGCAATTGGATAATGACCTACTAACTATGGTCAGCCCAAGTTTGCAGACATTACTCGAACAACCCCAACGTAAAGCTGAAATGTGGCAATCTATCCTGCAACTACGGAACTTAAGAGCTTATCTGAGTGACTGAATTAGCAATCAGCCAAATGCAACTGTCAGATATTGGTAAAGTCTGGCAGATGGAAAAACAGGCAAATCGTTTTCCCTGGACCAAAGGTAATTTTGAAGATTGCTTGAAAAGTGGTTACCGTAGTTTTTTGTACTTGGTTGCTGATGAAATCATTGGCTTCAGCGTTGTACAATCAGTTCTGGATGAAGTTCATTTATTAAATATTTGCGTAAAACCTGCCTTTCAGGGCAAGGGTTTTGGCAGACAAATGCTGAATCATGTAATCGATGTAGCGCATGAGCAGTCTGCTTCAATTATTGTGTTAGAGGTGCGAGCCAGTAACTTTCGCGCCCAACAGCTGTATTTATCCACGGGTTTTAATGAAATGTCGGTACGCCGAGGTTATTATCCTGCGGAACAGGGCAGGGAAGATGGCGTATTGATGGGACTGGAACTTGGCATGTTATCGCAGCTTGGTCAAAACTTGCTATAAGACATGCCCTCACTTAGACTAACGGGTTTACGTTGGTTATTTTCAATCAAGGAGATTTATTATGGCTTTTGAATTGCCACCACTTCCTTATGCAAAAGA